>NZ_JACAPX010000018.1:0-21684 GCF_013385435.1 Pseudomonas sp. F9001 | reverse complement strand
CGTGCCCGCTTTTGATTTGGCTTTTTGCTCTACAACACTCAAGCCGGCCGGTAGGCCGCTGTAAGAGCAGAACCGTCAGCGGCCGTTACCGCAGCAACGGATATGTACTCAAACCCGGCACGCTAAATCGACAACCCCTTGAAGTGCTCCTGCAAAAACTCCACACACGCCCGCAACTTCCCGGAGTAGGCCAGCCGCGTCGGGTACACCGCCCACACGTTGGCGCTCTGGGTGTAGTCGTGCAGCACCTGCACCAGTTTCCCTTGCTCCAGCAGCGGCTTCACATCCCACATCGAACGCAGCAACACGCCGCGCCCGTCCAGGGCCCATTGCAAGACGATCTCGCCGTTATTCGACGACAACGGCCCGCGCACGCGCACGCTGTCCTGCACGCCATCGCGCTCCAGGTGCCAGATGCCAAACGCGTTGTCGCGCTCCTTGAGCACCAGGCAGTCGTGCTGTTCCAGGTCGCTCAAGTGCTGCGGCACACCACGGCGTTCGAGGTAGGCGGGCGCCGCACACAGCACCCGCCGGTTACTCACCAGCCGGCGACCGATGTGTTGCCCGGGGATGTCGTCGCCCACGCGAATCTCCAGGTCGAAACCCTCGCTGACGATATCCACCACCCGGTCGAACAGGTCCAGGCGAATCTCCAGGTCCGGGTATTGTTCGGCCAATAGCGACAAGGCCGGTGCCACATGGTTACGACCGAAACCGAAGCTGCTGCACAAATGCAGGTGGCCGCGCGGGCTGTCGTGGGCGTCGGAAAGCTCGTCGGACAACTGCTGGAAGTCTTCGAGAATCCGCACGGCCCAGCGCTGCACGCGCTCACCGTCTTCGGTCAGGGCGATACGGCGGCTGGTGCGGTGCAGCAGGCGGGTGGCGAGGGTGGTTTCGAGAATCTGGATACGCTTGCTGACGTAGGCCGGGGACAAACCCAGCTCGTCGGCAGCCGCAGCAAAGCCGGCCTTGCGGATCACGGTCAGGAATACCCGCAGGTCTTCAGGTAGGGGCACGGTATCTTTCTTGTTGTTCATCAGAAACAGGCATGGCGGCATGAACCGCCAGAATAGCACCGGTATGGCGAAGGAGTTTCTGTGGTGAGGGCGCTTGCTGTGGCAAGGGAGCTTGCTCCCGCTGGAGTGCGTAGCGCTCCCAAAGATCTTGGGGCCGCTGCGCAGCCCAGCGGGAGCAAGCTCCCTCGCCACAGGGGATTGGTGTTTAAGGGTTACTCGGCGGCGATCTTCGCCTGGGCGGCGGCCCGTGCATGGCGGCCGTGCTTGAGGGCGATGGGCGCCATTTTCTCGCGATCCAGTTCACCTTCCCACGCAGCCACCACCAGCGCCGCCACGGCATTGCCGATGATGTTGGTCAGTGAGCGGCATTCAGCCATGAACCGGTCCACACCCAGGATCAGCACCATCGCCGCCACCGGTACCGTCGGCACCACCGCGAGGCTGGCGGCCAGTGCGACAAAACCTGCGCCCACCACCGCACCGGCGCCTTTTGAGGTAAGCATCGCCACCGCCAGCAGGGTCAGTTGTTGCTCCAGCGTCAGGTCGATATTGGTCGCCTGGGCCAGGAACAGCACCGCCAGGGTCATATAGATGTTGGTGCCGTCCAGGTTGAAGGTGTAGCCGGTGGGCACCACGATCCCCACCACGCCTTTGGACGCGCCAAGGCTTTCAAGTTTCTGGATCAGTTGCGGCAGCGCAGATTCGGAGGAGCTGGTGCCCAGCACGATCAACAGTTCAGCCTTGATGTAGGTCAGCAGCTTGAAGATGCTGAACCCCACATACCGGGCGATGCTGCCCAGCACCACGGCGACGAAGAAAAACGCGGTGACATAGAACGTGCCCACCAGTTTCAACAGCGGCAGCAGCGAGCCCAGGCCGTATTTGCCGATGGTGAAGGCGATGGCCCCGAAGGCCCCGATCGGCGCGACGCGGCTGATCATCCCGACGATGCGGAAGAACACTTCGCTGGCCTGGTTGATCACGCCGACCAGGGGCCGGCCCTTCTCGCCGATCATCACCAGCCCGAGGCCAAACAGCACCGACACAAACAGTACCGGGAGGATTTCTCCTTTGGAGAAGGCGTCGAAGAAGGTAGTGGGGATCACATGCATCAGGAACCCGGTGACGCCTTCGCCGTGTTCGGCCTGGCCGACAAAACCGGCGATGGCGGAGGTGTCGAGGGTCTTCACGTCGATATTGAAACCCACGCCGGGGTGCAGCAGGTGCGCGGCGAGGATGCCGATTACCAGGGCGATGCTGGAGACAATCTCAAAGTACAGCAGCGCCTTGCCGCCGACGCGGCCCACCTGCTTCACGTCGTGCATGCTGGTGATGCCGGAGACCACGGTGCAGAAGATGATCGGGCCGATGATCATCTTGATCAGCTTGATAAACCCGTCGCCCAACGGCTTGAGGTCGATGCCCACCTGAGGCCAGTGGTTGCCGATCAACACGCCCAGCACAATGGCGATGATCACCTGCACATACAGGGTTCCCAGCAGTTTTCTGATTGTCATTTTTATTATCTCGAGACGTTTTTTGGGCAAGCAGATCCCGTCGCAGGCTGTTTCAAGCCTGCGGGGCGGGATCGGTCAGGTCAGCGGTTCATAAAGGCTCAGCGAAGGAAGGTCAGGACTTCGCCGAGCAGCACTTCAGGGATTTCTTCTGCGATGTAGTGGCCGGCCGGCAGGGCCTTGCCACGTACGTCGGTCGCGACTTTCTGCCATTCCTTGAGGGGTTCGAAGCAGCGCCCGACGGTGCCTTCGGCGCCCCACATCACCAGCAGCGGCAACTCCAGGTGGTTGCCCTTGTCGATATCGGCGCGGTCGTGCTCAAGGTCGATGCCAGCGGCGGCGCGATAGTCCTCGCAGATCCCGGTGGCGGTGCCGGGCAGTTTCAGGCAACGCAGGTATTCGGCGAAGGCTTCATCGGTGAACGGCTTGAGCCCGGCACTGCGGCTGCCCATGACGCTGCGCAGGTAGAGTTCCGGGTTGCCTTCAATCAGGCTCTCGGGCAACGGCGCCGGGCGGATCAGGAAGAACCAGTGCCAGTAGGCGCGGGCAAAGGCTTCGTCGGTCTGGGCGTACATGGACAGGGTTGGTGCGATGTCCAGCAGCACCATGCGCTGCACGGCCTTGGGGTGGTCCAGAGCCAGGCGATGGGCGACGCGGGCGCCACGGTCGTGGGCCAGCACCGAGAACTTGTCGAAGCCCAGCGCCTTCATCAGCTCGACGCCGTCGCGGGCCATTTCGCGTTTTGAATAATTGGTGTGATGGTCAATGGCGGCGGGCTTGCTGCTGTCGCCATAACCGCGCAGGTCGGCGGCGACCACGGTGAAGTGTTCGGCCAGTTGCTCGGCGACCTTGTGCCAGATGACGTGGGTCTGCGGGTGCCCGTGCAGCAGGAGCAGGCCGGGACCCGCGCCGCCTTTGCGGTAGCTGATGTCCACACCGTTGACGTGGCGCTGGTCTTTTTGGAATCCGGCGAACATGGAATGACTCCTTGTGATGATTGCTTGCATCCTGAAATCACACGGCGCCCGGGGCAAGGGGGAAAGCGTGGAGGGGTTGTTCATGAAGTGTGTTGAAGCCCGATCTTTCAGGCAGTGCAGGTCAACGGTGGGAGCTGGCTTGCCTGCGATGCAGGCAACTCGGTGTATCAGTCGCACCGAGGTGATGCCATCGCAGGCGAGCCAGTTCCTACCGTTGGGTTGCGTCGCCCAGGCGACTTCATCCTTGCTTGAACAACGCCTCGGCCCGCTGGCGAACTTGCGCCTCGGTCAAGTCCTCCTTGCGCGTGGCCAGGAACCACACATGCCCGAAGGGGTCTTTCAGCGTCCCGGAACGGTCACCGTAAAACTGATCCTTGGGTTCTGAAATCGCCGTGCCGCCGGCCTTGATGGCCTGGGCGAACTGTTGGTCGACATCTTGCACATAGAGATGCAGGCACACGCTGGGGTGTTCTTTTCCCGGACTGCCGAACGACATTTCGCCACAGGGCGAGGCCATCATGATCGCCGAATCGCCAATGCGCAGTTCGGCATGGCCGATCTTGCCGTCGGGCATGCCCAGGCGCATGACTTCGGTGGCACCAAAGGCTCGTTTGTAGAACTCGATGGCTTCAGCGGCTTTGTCGATGCCCAGGTACGGCGTGATGCTGTGGTAGCCCTCGGGAATGGGTTTAACGCTCATATCGTTCTCCTTGATGGTGGTTGTGGAGGGACGGCTTTTTCACTATAGGCCACGTGCGCCGTGGCTTGCGGGCAGCCGACGAGGTGTTGCCCAGGCAACAGCAAACCGGCAGTTTGCTGCGCCAAGGGCGGTCTGCCGCGCGTATATCGGGAGCAAACCCTTGTGTTTGAAGGCCAGGCGCCTCAGGCACAGAAGCTGCAATGCCTCTGGCAAACCATTCGCCCGAGAGCGTTGTATGTCTGTACTGCCTGTATCTGCCGATTACCCGATTCACACGCCCCACGCCGAGTTGATCCGCGACGAGGCCCACGCACTGGCCGTTGCCCGCCGAGTCGCTGCCGTGTTGCTGGAACAGGACGCCGAGCGCGATCGCACCCGCCAGGTGCCTGCGGAGGTCGTCGACCTGTATTCCAACAGCGGTCTGTGGGGCATCAGCGTGCCCCGCGAGTTTGGTGGTGCCCAGGTGTCATACGCGGTGTTGGCCCAGGTGATTGCGATTATCTCGGCGGCCGACCCTTCGCTGGGGCAAATCCCGCAGAACCATTACTGCCTGCTGGAAGATATCCGCCTGCAAGGCACGCCCGAGCAGCAGGCGTACTTTTTTGGCCTGGCGCTGGAAGGGCATCGGTTTGCCAATGCGCTGTCGGAAACCGGCGGCAAGAACGTCCAGGACATCCAGGCGACCATTCGCCGGCAAGGCGATGGCTATGTGATCAACGGTCGCAAGGGTTATTGCACCGGTTCGCTGTATGCCCACTGGCTGGCGGTGCTGGCGCTGGATGAACAGCAGAATGCGCAATTGGCGTTCGTGCCGCGCGGCACCGCAGGCCTGGTGGTGGTCGACGACTGGGACAGCATGGGCCAACGCACCACCTCCAGCGGCACGGTGCTGGCCGAAGGCTTGAAGGTGCCGGCGTTCAATCTGTTTCCTACCCATCGCTCCTACGATTCGCCGACCCTGGCCGGGCCTTTCGCTCAATTGACCACCGCCGCCATCGATGCCGGCATCGCCCGTGCCGCGTTGCGTGACACGGTGCAGTTCGTCCGGCAATTCGCCCGTCCATGGATCGATGCCGGGGTGGAAAACGCCAGTGAAGACCCGCTGACTATCATCCAGGTCGGCGCGCTGGATATTCGCCTGGAAGCGGCGGAAGCCTTGCTGGAGCGGGCCGGAAAGGCCCTGGACGCCGCGCGCCCGGCACCCGATGAAGACAACGTTGCCCACGCCTCCCTGGCTGTCGCGCGAGCCAAGGTACTGACCACTGAAATCGCCATTGAAGCCAGCAACAAGCTCTTCGAACTCGGCGGCACCCGCTCCACCCTGAAGAAGCACAACTTCGACCGTCACTGGCGCAATGCACGGGTGCATACCCTGCATGACCCGGTGCGCTGGAAGTATCACGTGGTGGGCAACTGGCTGCTCAACGGCGCCAAGCCACCGCGTCACGATTGGTCTTGACCCATGGCCGAGCTGTTTAAAAACATCTATTGGGCCGACATCGGCCAAGCCTGCCTGGAAACCCTGAGCATGCTCAGCGCGGCCCTGGGTTTTACCGTGCTGCTGGGGTTGCCGCTGGGGGTGCTGTTGTTCCTCACCGGCAAGCGCCAGTTGCACGAAACCCTGGTGGTGTATCGGGCGCTGTCGGTGGTGGTCAACGTGCTGCGCTCGCTGCCGTTCATCATCCTGCTGATTGTGCTGATCCCGGTGACCACCCTGCTGGTGGGCACCTCCCTGGGCGTGGCCGGTACGATTCCGCCGTTGGTGGTGGGCTGTACGCCGTTCTTTGCGCGGCTGGTGGAAACCGCCTTGCGCGAAGTCGACCGTGGCGTGGTGGAGGCCACCCAATCCATGGGCGCCAGCACCTGGCAGGTGATCCGCCACACGCTGTTGCCGGAAGCCCGGGGCGGGCTGCTGGCAGCGGTCACTGTCACCGCGATTGTGCTGGTGGACTACACCGCCATGGCCGGGGTGATCGGTGGCGGTGGCCTGGGCGACCTGGCTATCCGCTACGGCTATCAGCGTTTCCAGACCGACGTGATGGTGGTCACCGTGTTGCTGCTGTTGGTGCTGGTGCAGGCCCTGCAGATGACCGGTGACCGTTTGGTGGCGCATTACAGCCGCCGTTGATTCCTATAACTAATGCCTTCGGAGCAACCATGAAAAAATCCCTGGCCATCTTGGCCGCTGTCTTGTCCTTCAATGCCGTTGCCAACGAGACGCTGGTCGTCGGCGCCACGCCCGTGCCTCACGCCGAGATCCTCGAGTTCGTAAAGCCGGTGCTGGCCAAGGAAGGCGTGGACCTGCAAATCAAGGTCTTCACCGATTTCATCCAGCCCAACCAGCAACTGGCGCTGAAGAACATCGACGCCAACTACTACCAGTACCGGCCATTCCTGGATGACTACAACAAGACCCGGAATACCAACCTGGTGCCGGTGGTCGGTGTGCACATCGAGCCTTTCGGCGCGTACTCGACCAAGATCAAAAATATCTCGGAGTTGAAAGACGGCGCGACAGTGTCGATCCCCAACGACCCGGTCAACACTGGCCGCGCCTTGGTGCTGCTGGACGAAGCCGGCCTGATCAAGCTCAAGGACCCGAGCAACACCCTGGCCACGCCGCGGGATATCGTTGAAAACCCCAAGCACCTGAAAATTCGTGAACTGGAAGGTGCGTTGCTGGCCCGCTCGGTGAGCCAGGTGGACCTGGCGTTCGTGTTTGCCAACTACGCCCTGGAAGCGGGGATCGACACCAACAGCGCGTTGATCGTCGAGAAGGGCAAGAGCCTGTATGTGGAGTACCTGGTCGCGCGCCCGGACAACATCAATGACCCTGGCATCCAGAAACTGGCCAAGGCGTTGAACTCCGATGAAGTGCGCCAGTTCATCCTGACCCGCTATAAAGGCCAGATTGCCCCGGGATTCTAAGACCCATACAGATCCAAGGTGGGAGCTGGCTTTTGTGGGAGCCGGGCTTGCCCGCGATAGCATCACTGCGGTTTGCCAGAAAAACCGAGGTGCTTGCATCGCAGGCAAGCCAGCTCCCACATTGATTGGGTTCACACGTCAGGGATCAGGGGTGGGCTCCAAGAGTTGTGCCCCAGGCCCGCGCTCACCCAGTACGTCGTCGTGATTGCGCAGCGGGCACGCCTCCAGCGACAGGCACCCGCAGCCAATACAGCCGTTGAGTTTGTCCCGCAGCAACATCAGTTTTTCGATGCGCTGGTCCAGGTCCTCACGCCATAGCGCAGACAGGCGCTCCCAATCGGCAGCGTTGGGCGTGCGGCCATCGGGCAAGGTTTGCAGCGCGTCATGGATCGTCGCCAGGGGAATGCCCAAACGCTGGGCAATCTTGATCACCACCACCCGGCGCAACACATCCCGCGGATAGCGCCGCTGGTTGCCGGCGTTGCGGTGGCTCTTGATCAATCCCTTGGTTTCATAAAAGTGCAGCGCGGTAACCGCCACGCCACTGCGGGCTGCCAATTGGCCGACGGTGAGTTCTTTGGTGACCATGAAAAAGCCCTTGACCTTGACTTAACTAGAGGTTTTACCCTGCGTGGCATCGAATCGCAAGATTGTGCCTACAGTGAGAGGGGAATGTTCATGCAGGTATTAGAGAAGAGTCTGAGTTTTACCCAGATGGTCGAATTCCACATCGAGCCTCAGCAGCAATCCGCGTTGGTAGCGGCCCTGTCATCCCAGAGCGAGCGCCTGGCCCAGGGCCATGGCGGCTTCATCAATGCCAGCGTGCAGGTCAGCGATGATGGACGCCGGGTGCTCAGCTACCTGCAATGGCGCTCCCGCGAGGAGGGGGAAGCGGCCTTCAAGTGTTTTGAGCACGGTGAGGAAGATTTCTGGACGCTGATCCGCGCCCACCAGGCCACGGCGGTGACCTTCGGTTCGTTCCAGGTGCTGCGCAGCATCGAGCGCAGCCATGACAACGCTCTGCACTGCCGCCTAAATTGACAGGTGCAGCATGCGCTCGCCCTGTACGTTTTCGCCGGGGCGTCGCTTGTTCACCGCCAGCTCGCCGATCTTGATCAAACGGGTACGGGTCACGTTGCGGCTCAGGCCCAGCAGGTTGGCGGTGTGCACCTGGTTGTAATGGCTGAAGCGGTAGGCGGCGCGCAGCAGCGCATCCTCGACCTTTTCATGCAGGGCCCCGGCCTGTTCCTCGAAGAGCTTTTGAAAGGCGCGTTCCAGCAGGGCTTCGGCGCTGTTGTCGGTGCCGTGCTGGCTGTCGTCCTGACGCTCGATGCGCATGTTCGACAGGCGCAGGTCGTCGCGCTCGATCACCCCATTGCGGCAGATCAGCAGGGTGTGGTGGATCACGTTTTCCAGCTCGCGGATGTTGCCCGGCCAGCTGTAGCTTTTGAGTTTCTGCTCGGCCTCGCGGCTGATGGTGATCGGGCCGTAACCCAGGCGCTGGCTGTAGGCTTCGATGAAATGCCGGGTCAGTGGCAGGATGTCACCGGGCCGATCCCGCAGGGGGCTGAGTTCGAGGCTGACCACGTCTAGGCGGTAGTACAGGTCTTCGCGGAAATGCCCGGCATTGATGGCTTTCTCCAACTGAACGTTGGTGGCCGCCAATACCCGCACGTCGATGGGAATGCTTTTGCGTGAGCCCAGGCGCACCACTTCGCGTTCCTGCAGTACCCGTAGCAGCTTGACCTGGATCGCCATCGGCAAGTCGCCGATTTCATCGAGGAACAAGGTGCCGCCGTCCGCCTCTTCGAACCAGCCGGCCTTGGCACTGAGGGCGCCGGTGAAGGCGCCTTTTTCATGGCCGAACAGCTCGGCTTCCACCAGGGATTCGGAAAACGCGCCGCAGTTCACGGCCACGAAGGGCCGGTTGCGCCGGGCGCTGAGGTTGTGGATATGGCGCGCCACCAGCTCTTTACCGGTGCCGGTTTCGCCGATGATCAACACGCTGGCTTCGCTGGGCGCGACTTGCTGGATGTGCGCCAGCAGCGCCTGGGATTTGGGGTCTTCGAAGACCTGGGCCGTGGCGCGGATCGAGGTCGCAAGAGCGGGCGAGGGCGGTAAGGTTAAAAGCTGCATGGGCACCTCTTCTAGGAGTAGAACGTGGGAATCGGCAGGGACTGGTTCAACGCCCAGTCCCCCAGTTCGTGGAGCTTGTAGTCCACCGGGTCGTGCAAGGTTTGCGTGCGCAGGTTGCGCCAGTGCCGGTCCAGGCGCAGCGAGGCGTGGGTGGAGCGCGCGCCGGTGACTTCGAACAGGCGGCTGCACAGTTCCAGGCCGTTGCGGGTGGCGGCGACTTTGGCCGTGGCGATGGCGATGGCCAGCTCGCCGCGCTCGCCTTCACTGAGGCTCGGGCCCTTGGCCCAGGCCTGGTCCAGCAGTTCGGCGGCGCGTTCCACCAGCAGGCGCACGCCTTCCAGCGCGACCCAGAATTCGCCGTAGTGGTTGAGCACGTACGGGTCCTGGCGAATGTCCTGCACCGTGGATTTATGCCAGGGCCGGGTTTCGGTCAGGGTGTAATTCCGGGCTTCGGCAAACGCGCCTTCGGCGATGCCGAGGAACATATGGGTGAAGGTCAGTTGAGCGATCAGCGGGCGCAGGCAGGCGAAGGGCGTACTCAGCGGGCCGGGATCGAGGAGCAATTCCGACTCTTCCACGCGTACCCGTTCGAAGCTGGCGCTGCCGCTGTCGGTCTGGCGCTGGCCGATGTTGTTCCAGTCATTGTGCAGGGTGATGCCACTGCGCCCGCTGGGGATGGCCGCGATCAGCAGCTTGCCGCCGGCGCTTTCATCCACCGCCGAGGCGATCAGCATTTCCGAGTCGCTGGCACCGGAGCAAAAGCTCTTCTTGCCGGAGAATTCGCGCCAGCCGTTGTAGGCCTTGACCACTGTGCGCGTGTCCAAGGGGTTGAGGGCGTTGCCCCAGAACCAGTTCTTGCGCGCGGTTTGTTCGAACCAGGGTTGCCATTGCTCCGGGCGTGAGAACAGGCGAACGGTGGCGAGCATCAGGTGATGAAAACCGAAGACGTGGGCGATAGAGCTGTCGACCTTGGCGAATTCGCGCACGATCTCCAGGGTTTCGCTCCAGCGGGCGCCGAGGCCGCCGTATTGGGTGGGAATGCTCAGGGCCAGCAAGCCGCTTTGGCGCAGGGCGTCACGTTCGGTCTTCGGTGTGCCGCCGCGCTCGTCGCGTTCGACGGCAGTGAGGGCAAATTCGGCGGCCAGCAGTTTGGCGGTCTGCAAGGGTGAGGGCAGGACGCTGTTGGGTTTGGCTGTCACGCGGTATTCCTCATGGTGTGCCGGGGGGGGCCCCGGCAGACGGCAGGTCAGGCCTTGGCTTTTGCCGGCAGGACGTCGTTGGCAATCATTTCGCCGAACGGCCCGGTGAGGTTGGTGACGCCGCGCCCGGCCAGGCTGGCGTAGGGTTCCGGCAGCAGCGGGAACACCAGTTCGGCAAAGCGATACGCCTCTTCCAGGTGCGGGTAGCCGGAGAAGATGAAGCTTTCGATGCCCAGATCTGCGTATTCCTTGATGCGCTCGGCGACTTGCTGAGGGTTGCCCACCAGGGCCGTGCCCGCGCCGCCACGTACCAGGCCGACGCCGGCCCACAGGTTGGGGGCGATTTCCAGGTTGTCGCGGCGCCCGTCGTGCAGGGCGGCCATGCGCCGCTGGCCTTCGGAGTCAAAGCGCGAGAAGGATTTTTGCGCGGCGGCGATGGTTTCGTCGCTGATGTGCTCGATCAGTTTGGCTGCGGCTTTCCAGGCGTCTTCTTCGGTTTCGCGCACGATCACATGCAGGCGAATCCCGAATTTGACGGTGCGCCCGTGGCGGGCGGCGCGCTCACGCACGTCGGCGAGTTTCTCGGCGACGGCGGCCGGTGGTTCGCCCCAGGTCAGGTACACGTCCACCTGTTCGGCCGCGAGGTCGTGGGCGGCGTCCGAGGAACCGCCGAAGTACAGCGGTGGATATGGCTTCTGCACCGGTGGGTAAAGTGCCTTGGCGTTCTGCACGCGCAGGTGTTTGCCTTCGAAATCCACCGATTCGCCCTGCAACACGCGGCGCCAGATCTTCAGGAATTCGTCGGTCACTTCGTAGCGTTCGCTGTGATCGAGGAAGCTGCCGTCGCCGCGGTTTTCGTCGGGGTCGCCGCCGGTCACCACGTTGATCAACAGGCGGCCACCGGACAGGCGGTCGAGGGTGGCGGCCATGCGTGCGGAGACGGTTGGCGAGATGATCCCCGGGCGAATCGCCACCAGGTAACGCAGGCGTTCGGTCAACGGCACCAGCGCCGAGGCAATCACCCAGGAGTCTTCGCAGGAGCGGCCGGTGGGAATCAGCACGCCGTGGTAGCCGAGGTTGTCGGCGGCCTGGGCGACTTGTTTCAAATAGTTGAGGGTGACCGGGCGAGCACCCTGGGTGGTGCCCAGGTAGTGGCCGTCACCGTGTGTAGGCAGAAACCAGAAAACATCCATGACAAATCCTTAAGCGATTTTCAGCAGAGAGGTGGGATGCGCGGCAAACAACGGCGCGGCGCGTTCTGCAGCAAGGCGAATGCGGGCCTTCAAGGGCTCACTGGTTATGTGGTAATCGGTGAAATCGGCCTCGGTGGCGTACACGCCAATGGGCAAGGTCAGGGCCTGGAAGAAACTGAACAGCGGGCGCAACTGGTGATCGAGTACCAGGGCGTGGCGTTCGCTGCCGCCGGTGGCCGCCAGCAACACCGGGGTGTTGATCAGGGCGTTGAGGTCGAACAGGTCGAACAGGTGCTTGAGCAGGCCGGGGTAGGAGCCGCGATACACCGGCGCGGCAACGATCAGCAAGTCGGCCTGTTCGATGGCCTGCAGTTGCGCTTCGACGTCGGCGGGCAATTCCTGGCGCGACAGTGCGCCGCCCAGCGGCCGGGCAATGTCGCCCAGTTCGATCAGGGTGGCCTGGATCGGCAATTGATCGGCCAGTTCGGCCAGCACCGCCTGGGTCAACACCAGGGTGCGGGACGGACGCCAGGTTCCGCCGGAGAGGGCAACGACATTCAGTGGACGGGTCATCAACAGTTCCTTTTTCAACAGTGGCTCAGGGCAAGAGCATTAGCAGGGCTTGAGCAAGAGCTGTACCAAGCTGTGCAGCCCTTGACTGGCGTGGCCTCTGTGCCAGGTGTTGGAAAATGGTGGTGTTGTCTGCCTGGTGTTTTGTTGAATGACTGTTGCCTGGGAAACAGTTGCCAGGCGAACAGTGGCGTGAGTGTTGAGGCCATTTATAGAGGGTTGTGTTTATTCCGTAAATGAACGTATTTCCATATTTATAGACCTACATGGAATATGAGTCGCGACTATCAGAAGTGTCGCAAAGGTTGATAGCGACTATCACGGCTGATGATTTTTCACCGTGCAGGGGCGGGAGTAGCCTGTACTCATTGACTTCAGCCCGTTTCGCAGGACCTTCGCCATGAACCGTTTTCTCGCCATTTCCGTATTGCTTGTCACCTCAGTCCTTGCCGGTTGTGCGACACATTCGTCGCCCGAACTGCGTGGCTACTCGGCCGAGGAGAGCAAGGAACTGGCGCTTGAAGCCCTGAGCCGTCGAGGCCTGTCATTTGATGAATACCAACAGAAGAAAGCCGAACTGACCGGCCAGCCACAGAACACCTTCGGTTTCGACCGTCAGGGTGAGATGAATGCCGAGCGCAGCATGACGCTGCACGGTCGCCCCAGTTGAGTCAGTGGCGAGGTCTGAAGAGCCCGAGGTTTCCTACAGGAACCTCGGGCTTTTTGTTTGCCATCCGTTTCCCGGAGCCTGTTAAGCTGAATTTCAGGAGCGTTCCTACGCACTTTTAAATAAAGTGGTCTTTCTTTAACGGCACGGGATCAGGTAAACCATCTTCCTTCCTGATTGCGGCCCCTGAGACGTTGTTCTCGGGAACCTGCTCTGCGAGTCTTTAACGTCATGAATAAACGTCCGCTGTATTTCGACTACGCCGCCACCACGCCGGTGGATGAGCGGGTCATCCAGGTGATGGTTGAGTGTCTGGGCTTCAATGCCAACTTCGGCAACCCTGCGTCCAGTTCCCACGCGTTCGGCCAACAGGCCCGGCAAACGGTTGAGCAGGCACGGGGCCAGGTGGCTGAGTTGGTCGGCGCCGAGCCGGCACAGATTGTCTGGACCTCCGGTGCCACCGAGTCCAACAACCTCGCCATCAAGGGCGTTGCCCAGGCGCGCGGCGTGGCCGGCGGGCACATCATCACCAGCCAGATTGAACACAAGGCCACGCTCGACACCGCTCGCCAGTTGCAGGAAGCCGGGGTTGCCGTGACGTACCTGGTGCCGGACGCCGAGGGTTTGATCAGTGTCGAGGCGGTGAGCGAAGCATTGCGTGAGGACACCTTCCTGGTGTCGCTGATGCTGGTGAACAACGAGCTGGGCACTCTTAACGATATCCGGGCGATTGGCGCACGCGTGCGCGAGCATGGCGCGCTGTTTCACGTGGATGCGGCGCAGGGCGCAGGCAAGGTCGAGATTGACCTGGCCGAATGGCCAGTGGACCTCATGTCATTTTCCGCACACAAACTCTATGGTCCCAAGGGTATCGGCGCGTTGTACGTCGGCCCACGTGCGCAGCAGAAAGTGCTGGCGCAGATTCACGGCGGTGGCCATGAAGGTGGTTTGCGTTCGGGCACCCTGGCAACTCACCAGATTGCCGGCATGGGCACCGCGTTTGCCCTGGCGGCAGCGTCCTTTGCTGAAGAAAAGGCGACCATCGTTGCCTTGCGCGAGCGCCTGCTGGAACAGCTGAATACAATTGCCGGGGTGCGCCTCAATGGCAGCCTTACCCAACGCATTCCCCACACCCTGAGCCTGACGTTCAGCGAAGGCGAGTTCAATTCCGCCGCCTTGAGCGCGGGCATTGCCTTCTCGGCCACTTCGGCCTGCAATTCGGCGAGCAATGCACCGTCCCATGTGCTTATGGCGCTGGGCCATGACGCCCGCAGCGCAGGTCGCACCATTCGCTTGAGCCTCGGGCGGTTTACCACCGAGCAGGATATCGATCAGGCGGTACAGTTGATCAAGGCGGCACTGGCCAGCGCACCGGCGTTCTGGGCCGTTTGACCCCATAACAATTATTAGTGGTTAGCAGGAGACACGATGAGCACACAGCCTTTGACCCATGGAACGGTTCCCCAGCGCCTGGCGCACACCCGCGAACTGATGAGCCGCGAGGGCATTCATGCCCTGTTGGTGCCGTCGGCGGACCCGCACTTGTCCGAATACCTGCCGGGTTACTGGCAGGGCCGTCAGTGGTTGTCGGGTTTCCATGGGTCGGTGGGCACGCTGATTGTTACTGCGGATTTTGCCGGTGTATGGGCAGACAGCCGCTATTGGGAACAGGCGACCAAGGAACTCAAGGGCAGTGGTATCGAGTTGGTCAAGCTGCAACCCGGCCAGCCCGGGCCGCTGGAATGGCTCGCGGAGCAGACGCCGGAAGGCGGCGTGGTGGCCGTTGATGGTGCGGTCATGGCCGTGGCCTCGGCGCGCACCCTGGGCAGCAAGCTGGAGGCACGTGGTGCACGCTTGCGCACGGATATCGACTTGTTGAATGAAGTCTGGCAAGACCGTCCAACCTTGCCGAACCAACCGATCTATCAACATCTGCCACCCCAGGCCACCGTCAGCCGTGGCGAGAAGCTCGCAGCCCTGCGTGCCAGCTTGACGGAAAAGGGGGCCGACTGGCATTTCATCGCGACCCTGGATGACATTGCCTGGCTCTTTAACCTGCGGGGTGGCGACGTTTCGTTCAACCCGGTGTTTGTCTCGTTTGCCTTGATCGGCCAGCAGCAGGCGACGCTGTTTGTGGCCCTGAGCAAAGTCGACGCCGAGCTTCGCGCGGTGCTGGAACAGGATGGCGTGACCCTGCGCGATTACAGCGAAGTCGCAGCGGCGTTGAAGGACATTCCTTCGGGCGCGAGTGTGCAGGTCGACCCGGCCCGGGTGACCGCCGGCTTGCTGGAAAACCTGGGCAGTGGCGTCACGCTGACCGAGGGGCTTAACCCGACCACCTTGGCCAAATCGCGCAAGAGCCTGGCGGACGCCGAGCACATTCGCCAGGCCATGGAGCAGGACGGCGCGGCCCTGTGTGAATTCTTCGCCTGGCTCGACAGCGCGTTGGGCCGTGAGCGCATCACCGAGCTGACCATTGATGAGCACCTGACGGCAGCGCGTACCCGTCGTCCGGGTTATGTGTCGCTGAGCTTCAATACGATTGCCGCATTCAACGCCAACGGCGCGATGCCGCACTATCACGCGACCGAGGAAGAACACGCGCTGATCGAGGGCGATGGCTTGCTGCTGATCGACTCGGGTGGCCAATACCTGGGCGGCACGACCGATATCACGCGGATGGTGCCTATCGGGACGCCAAGCGAAGAGCAGAAGCGCGATTGCACGCGGGTGCTCAAAGGTGTGATTGCCTTGTCCCGCGCGCATTTCCCCAAGGGCATTCTTTCGCCGCTGCTGGATTCCATCGCCCGTGCGCCGATCTGGGCCGAGGGTGTGGACTACGGCCACGGTACCGGTCATGGCGTCGGCTATTTCCTCAATGTGCATGAAGGCCCGCAGGTGATCGCGTACCAAGCCGTCGCGGCGCCGCAAACGGCAATGCAGGCAGGCATGATTACCTCCATCGAGCCCGGCACTTACCGGCCGGGCCGCTGGGGTGTGCGCATCGAGAACCTGGTGTTGAACCGTGAAGCGGGCAAGACCGAGTTTGGCGAGTTCCTCAAGTTCGAGACACTCACGCTGTGCCCGATCGACACCCGTTGCCTGGAGCCGTCGTTGCTGACGGTGGAAGAACGCCAGTGGTTCAACGATTACCACGCGCAAGTCCTTGAGCGCCTGAGCCCGCTGCTCAGTGGCGCGGCACTGGAATGGTTGCAGGTGCGTACGGCCGCTATCTGAGGGGCTGCAGCTCGGGCGCCTGGGTCAGGGCATCGGCCATGTAGTCGATAAACGCTTTGACCCGGGCGGACTGGCGGCGATTGGGTGCCGAAACGGCATGAATCGGCAGCGACTGCGGGGTGTAGTCCTGCAGCAAGGCGACCACCCGGCCGGCCTTCAGGTCATCAAAGAACAACCACAGGGGCGACAGTGCAATGCCGTGCCCCGCCAATACCATCTCGCGTATAGCCTCGGAGTTATTGCTCTGGGCGTTGCCCTTGATCTTGACGCTGTGCCGCGTCCCGTCCTTTTCGTAGACCCATTGGTTCTGGCTGCTGAGCAGGTTGAACAGCAGGCAATTGTGCCGGGCCAGCTCTTGCGGTGTTTGCGGCGCCGGGTGTTTGGCCAGATAGGCCGGACTGGCGAGGGTGACCCGGTGAGTAGTGCCGATCTGCCGGGCGATCAGGCCGCTGTCGCGCAACTCGCCGATGCGCAGGGTAACGTCCAGGCCTTCGCTGACCAGGTCCTGATTTTGATCGTTCAGTTGCAGGTCAACCTGTACCTGTGGGTATCGATCGAGAAATCCCGCCAGGCGTGAGGCGATGTGCAGGCGACCGAAGCTCACCGACGAGCCAATGCGTAACGGACCGGCGACAGCCTCCTTGCCGGACTGGAAGCTGTGTTCTGCAGCATCCACCGCCGCGAGGATTTGTCGGCAATGGCTGTAGTAGCGCTGGCCTTCGTCTGTCAGGGAGAGTTTGCGGGTGCTGCGGGAAATCAGCTTGCCGCCCAGTTCTGTCTCCAGTGCACGCAGTACTTTGCTGATAGTGGGCTGAGTGGTCTGCAACTCCCGGGCAACCGCAGAGAAACTCCCGCGCTCGATCACTCGAACGAAAATGGCCATTGCGTTGAGCTTATCCATGGAGCTACCGATTCATGCCAAATGAGCATGGTCACTATAGCCGTTTGGCGTCTTATCGGCATGAATGGCCGGGCACATCATGGTGATCACTTCCTGATGAATCGAGATCGCGACCATGACTGATACAACTCAAATGCACGCCCTGGTGGTGGATGTGGCGAATGGGCCGTTACGGCTGGCAACGATTCCAAGGCCGACGCCTGGGGATGGTGAGGTGCTGGTGAAGATCAAGGCCAGTGGCCTCAACCCGTTGGATGGGAAAATTCGAGCAGGCGAGGCGGCCCATGCCCGTCAGCCGTTGCCGGCTGTGATTGGCTTGGACTTGGCGGGGATCATCGAGACGGTGGGCCCGGGTATCAACGAGTGGAAGGCGGGCGACGAGGTGTACGCCCTGGCGACGGGAGTGGGCGGCCTCCAGGGTTCGTTGGCGGAGTTTGCCGTGGTGGATGCGCGCTTGCTGGCGAGAAAACCCGTGACCCTGAGCATGCGCGAAGCCGCGGCATTGCCGCTGGTGCTGATCACCGCATGGGAAGGGCTGGTGGACCGTGCGCATGTAGGCCCGGGGCATAAAGTACTGATTCAGGGCGGTGCGGGTGGTGTAGGACATGTCGCCGTGCAAGTGGCTAATGCATTTGGCGCCGAGGTGTTTGCGACCGGTTCAGCCAGGCAGCAGGCGTTGATCGAGGGGCTGGGCGCCACGTTTATCGACTACCAACAGCACACCGTCGAGGAGTATGTAGCCTTGCACACGGCGGGCGAAGGTTTTGACATTGTGTATGACACGGTGGGCGGGCCGACGCTGGATGCATCCTTCCGGGCGGCCAGGACTTATCACGGGCATGTGCTGAGTTGTCTTGGCTGGGGTTCTCATAGCCTGGCGCCGTTGTCGTTTCGCGGGGCGACTTACTCCGGGGTGTTTACCCTGCTGCCGATGCTGACGGGCAAGGGGCGGGAGCACCACGGGCAGATCCTTGCCGAGGCGGCGCAGTTGATTGATGACGGGAAGCTCGCGCCGATTCTCGACGGGCGTCAATTCGACCTGCACTCGGCAAACGCCGCCTGCGAGTTACTCGCCGGCGGCGCTCAAGGGCGTCTGGTGATTGAAATCTAGCTCAGCGCTTCGCGGACAAACTCCAGGCGGTCCTGGCCGAAAAACAACTGGTCGTCGACGAACATCGTAGGCGCCCCGAATACGCCGCGCTGGATGGCGTGCTCGGTATTGTCCTTGAGGGTGGCCTTGACGGCATCGTCATTCGTCAACGCGAGGACTGCTTCGGGATCAAAGCCGTGTTCAGCCAGCACCGCAGCCACCACAGCAGGATCACCCAGGTGACGGCCTTCTACCCAAAGGGCACGGAACAGGCAATCGATGAAATCCTGAAAACGCTCGGGTTGGCGCATTTGGACACCGATGACAGCGCGCATCAGCGTCAATGTATTGATGGGGAAGTGTGGGTTGAACTTGAGCGGGACGTTGTAGCGCTGGGCGTAGCGCGCCAGGTCCTGCAGCATGTAGCGGCCTTTGGCGGGAATGGTGACCGGTGATGCATTGCCGGTGGCCTTGAACACCCCGCCCAGCAGCATTGGCTTGTAAATCAGCTGGGTGCCGGTTGCAGCGCACAGGCCTGGAAGTTGGGTGTAGGCCAGATAGGTGGCAGGGCTGCCGAGGTCGAAGAAAAATTCTACTGTTTTACTCATGCTGGATACTCGCAGTTTATTGTTATGGGGCGCGCTTACCAGGGTTCATTCCAGGGGCGCAGGTCCAGCTCGAAGGTCCAGGCGTCCCGGGGCTGGCTGTGCAGGTACCAATAGTTATCGGCGATGTGGTCCGGATTGAGAATGCCGTCCTGATCCTTGAGGGCGTATTTTTGCGGGAAGTTGTCGCGGATGAAGTCGGTGTCGATGGCGCCATCCACGACGACGTGGGCGACGTGGATATTCCGTGGGCCCAGTTCGCGAGCCATGCTTTGCGCCAGTGCACGGATCCCGTGTTTGGCTCCAGCGAACGCGGCAAAGCCGGCGGCTCCACGCAACCCGGCCGTGGCACCGGTAAACAGGATGGTGCCGCGGTTACGGGTGACCATGCGCTTGGCCACTTCCCGCGCGTTGAGGAAGCCTGAGAAACAGGCCATCTCCCAAATCTTGAAGTACTTGCGGGCGGTTTCTTCCAGGATGCTGCACGGCACATTGGCGCCGATGTTGAACACGAAGGCTTCGATGGGGCCCAGCTCGGTTTCAATCCGCTCGATCAGCGCGATAACGTCTTCTTCCTTGCGGGCATCGCAGGCAAAGCCATGCGCCTCGCCACCTGCTGCGTGGATGCTATCCACCAAGGGTTGCAGTTTATCGGCGCTGCGCCGGGTGACGCAGGCGACGTAACCCTCACGGGCGAAACGCTTGGCGATGGCACCACCTGTGGCATCGCCGGCACCCACTACCAGTACGATTTTCTTGTTGTTCGTCATGGGAGATCCTTTAGTAAACGATCGTTTGCCAAACGAACGTTATGCTACGATCCAGCAGGCGTCAAGCTGACAGCACAGTGGAGGAAGCGATGCGATATTCGGCTAGTCACAAGCAGCAAACCAGGGAAAAGCTTCTGAACAGCAGTGCGGCACTGGCGAAGAAAGAGGGTTTTGCCAGTGTCGGGGTGGATGGCTTGATGAAGGCCATTGGCTTGAGTGGCGGTGCGTTTTATAGCCACTTCGCTTCGAAGGATGAATTGTTCAGTTCGATTGTCGAGCGTGAATTGAGCCACAGCCTTGAGCGATTGAATGGCGACGGGGTGCAAAGCCGTGAGCGGCTGGATCGCTGTTTGAAGTTCTACCTGAGCATGGCCCATGTGGAGCAATCCGAAGCCGGATGTGCGTTGCCGAGCCTGGGGGCGGAGATTGCGCGATCTGATGTGGCCGTTCGTCAACAGACGCAGGACTGGATTTGCCGATTGCAGGTGGGGTGGGCAGCAACACTGGGCAGCGAGGCCCTGGCGTGGTCGATTCTGTCGCAATGCATCGGCGCCCTGGTGGTGGCGCGGATGATGGTCGACCCGCAGGTGCAGGCACAGGTCCTGTCATCGAACTACGAGGTGCTCAGCCAGCAGCTGTCGAGGCTGTGAGGTCATCGACAGTTACTTGCAGATGACAATCATGCTTCGGCTTGTGTAGCCGGCGGGGTTAAGACCGAACGGGTAGTCGCCTGGGTCTTCGGCGTTGTCCCCCGACTTGGCGATGACTTTATAGCCTTTGGCGCCACACGAATTAGCTGCACTGGCGTAGCACTGGTCCCAGGAAGAGGACAGGCCTGAGCAGTTGATATGCAGGCCCTTCTTTCCCCGTTTTACTTCGGTCTTGGTGGTCGCGGCACAACCTGCGATTGCCACAATCATGAACAGCATCAAAATTCGCTTCATTACTATCCTTAATAGCCGCCTCGCTTAAGTGCACGAAGCTGGCTTTGCTCGCTCTCGAGTGTAGCGTTCATGATGTCCTTATCGAAAATCTCCATGAATGACACTGGGTTACGACCTAAACATGGCCTAATTGAGCGGCAAATGCCATAGCTACGTCAAATCCTGAATCAATCGGCTGGAACGAGTGGTTTTGATTCGTTACGCATGGTCAGGGTTGCACCCACCGAGGCCAGGATAATGCAGGTGATGGCCAGCCATTGCGCCAGGGACAAGTGCTCTTGAAGGAAAAACAGCCCGGACAGGGCGCCGAACGCGGGTTCGATACTCATCAGGGTTCCGAACGTGCGGGCTGGCAGGCGAGTCAGGGCGACCATCTCCAGGGTGTAGGGCAGGGCGGTGGATAAAACCGCGACACCAATGGCGATCGGGATCAGCGAGGGTGTGAGGAGTGCGGCGCCCGCGTGGACGATACCTATCGGTGCAACAAACAACGCTGCAATCATTACGCCGAGGGCCGCAGTCTGAACGCCATTGTCGGCGCCGGCCTTTTGGCCAAACAGAATGTAGAGTGCCCAGCACGCACCTGCGCCGAGTGCATAGGCGGCGCCTGTGAGGTCAATGCCGCTGCTGGCTTCGCCCACTGGGATCAATAGCAGAAGTCCGACAATCGCCAAGGCTATCCAGAGAAAGTCTACGGCGCGTCGCGAAGCGTAGATGGCGACTGCCAGTGGGCCGGTGAATTCGAGGGCTACTGCAATTCCCAGCGGAACGGTGCGCAGCGACATATAAAAGAGGAAGTTCATTCCCCCCAGCGCCATCCCGTAGACGATCACCGTCTGCAACGACTTGGCTGTCAGCTTGGCGCGCCATGGGCGTAAAAGGAGCAGCATGATCACACTGGCGAAAATCAGGCGCAGGGTGGTGGTGCCCTGGGCGCCCACGATGGGGAACATGCTTTTGGCGAGTGAGGCGCCTGATTGAATAGAGGCCATGGCAATGAGTAGCAGGCCGACCGGAAACAGTGTCGAAGCCAGGCTACGCGGGGAAGTGGTCATTGAGGGTATTCGTCCGAGGTCGTATTGAAAGAAACCGAGTGGCTATGATGCTTAACTGTTGAGCGTTGGGCAATATATTGCTCAATTAGTTAAGGGTTCCTTCCTATATAGACGAATTCCGTGATTGTCGGGATGGATTGATAGAAAAGCTGAATTAAGGGTTGACGGCAGATTCTGGAAGT
>NZ_JACAPX010000017.1:57352-70947 GCF_013385435.1 Pseudomonas sp. F9001 | reverse complement strand
TGAGCACGTCCTGCCAGATCGCCGCAATACGGCGTTCCAGCTCGCTGTGCGGCGCTACATGCAGCGCATGGGAACCTTGTAGCTCCGGCACCGGCAAGGCCTTGCGGTCGAGCTTGCCATTGGGTGTCAACGGCAGTTGATCAAGGATGACCATCTGGGCCGGCACCATGTAGTCCGGAAGCGTCTTCTTGAGCCAGACACGCACATCGTCTTGCACACCGGACTGTGCCCCAGGCTCCAACACCAGATAGGCAATCAGACGAGTGCCGCTCTGCGCTTCATGGGCCACCACCACGGCTTCGTGGACAGCGACATGTTGCAGCAGGCGCTTCTCGATTTCGCCCAGCTCGATGCGAAACCCACGCACTTTGGTCTGATGATCGATGCGTCCCACGTACTGGATTTCGCCATCGGCCAGATAGCGTACTAGGTCACCGGTGCGGTACAGCCGAGCTGCGCGATCGCCGAACGGGTCCGGCACAAAGCGCTCCGCCGTCAGGTCCGGGCGCAGCAGGTAGCCCCGGGCGATCCCGGCGCCGGCGAGGTACAACTCACCGACCACGCCGACCGGCACCGGCTCCAACTGTGCGTCCAGCACATAGCTGTCGGTACCGGCCAGCGGTCGGCCAATGCTCGCCCGGCCACCCGCTGTGCGGCGTACGTAAGTCGAATACGTGGTGTCTTCGGAGGGCCCGTACAGGTCATACACATGCTTCAGCGTGGCCTGCTGGTAAAGCCCATCCACGAGCGACTGCTTCAGTGGCTCACCGGCGAGGTTGATGATGCGCACGCTGTCGGGAATCTGCCCGGCCTGGTGCAACGCAGCAATCGCCGAGGGCACGGTGTTGATCAAGGTAACCCGGTCCCGCGCCGGCAAATCCGCCAGCGCCAGGGCATTTTCAGCCAGGATGAAGAAGCCGCCACTGGCCAGGGTGACAAAAAGCTCCCACACCGACAGGTCGAAGCAGATCGAGGTTGAAGCCAATACCCCCTGCAAGTCCTCGCGACGGTAGACACCCTGGGCCCACTGAATCAGTGAAACGGCATTGCGATGGCTGATGGCAACACCCTTGGGCTTGCCGGTCGAACCCGAGGTGTAGATCACATAGGCGAGATTATCAGCGCTCGCCAGGGCTGGCAGGTCGGCACAATCGGGGTGTTGCGGGTCAACGCTTTCAGAGGGCACCTGCAGCACCTCAAGGCCGCCCCCCATGCCTTGGGCATCCGTCAGCAACAACCGGGCCTGACTGTCTTCCAGCATGTAGGCCAATCGGTCGGCCGGATAGTTGGGGTCCAGGGGCACATAGGTGCCGCCGGCCTTGAGCGTCGCGAGCAACGCCACAACCATTTCCACCGAGCGAGGCAGCAGCACACCCACCCGCACTTCCGGCCCTACGCCGCGCTCACGCAGGCGGCGGGCCAGGCGATTGGCACGTGCGTTAAGCTGGCTATAGTCGAGGCATTCGGCGCCAAAGATCATCGCCAACTGGTCAGGTGCCTTCCGGGCCTGAGCCTCGATCAGCTCATGCAAGCCCCCCTCGAAAGTGCCACTCAGTTCGAGGCTGTTCCAGTCCCGCAGGATCGTTTGGCGCTCATCGGCGTCCAGCAGCGCAAACTGCGCGACAGCCTGCCCAGGCTGGCTGACGATAGCGTGCAGCAGGTTCTGCCAGTGGTGCGCCAGTTGTTCAATGGTGCTGCGCTGGAATAGATCGGTGGCGTACGTCAGGGACGCCGCCAGGCCGCCGGCCACTTCGCCGGTGTCCAGGCTCAGGTCGAACTGGGACGTGCCGCTGTCCCAGGCCACGCCCTCGATCGACAATCCTGGCAACTGCGCCGCGCCAGTCTCACGGTTCTGGTGATTGAACAGCACCTGGAACAGCGGGCTGTGGCTAAGGCTGCGCCGGGGTTGCAGAGCATCCACCAACTGCTCGAACGGCAAGTCCTGGTAAGTCTGGGCGTCGAGCACCGACTGACGAACCTGTTGCAGCAGATCGCTGAACGAAGCCTGGCTGTCAAACTCGGCGCGCAGCACCTGGGTGTTGACGAAGAAGCCCACCAGGCCTTCGGTTTCCATGCGATTACGGTTGGCTACCGGCACGCCGACACGGATGTCGCCTTGCCCGCTGTAGCGGTGCAACAGCATCTGGAATGAAGCCAGCAACAGCACGAACAACGTCACCTGTTCGCGTTGCGCCAGGACCTGCAAGCCAGACGCCAGTTCCGCTGGCAAATTGAAGTCCAGGCGTGCACCACGCAAGCTCTGTTCGGCCGGACGCGGGAAGTCGAAGGGCAGCTCCAGCACCGGTTGCTCACCGCCCAATTTCTCACGCCAGTACGCCAGTTGCCGGGCGCTTTCGCCCTCGGCCATCCACTGGCGCTGCCAGACGGCATAGTCGGCGTACTGCAGCGCCAGCTCTTGCAAGGCGGTCTCGGTGCCCGCGCAGAACGCGCGGTAGAACTGGATCAACTCGTCGACAATGATTTGCATCGACCAGCCATCGGAAATGATGTGGTGCTGGGTAATGATCAGGACGTGATGGTCAGGCTGCACCCTCAGCAACTTGACGCGCATCAGCGGGCCGTTGAGCAAGTCGAACGGACGCTGGATTTCGTGCTCAACGGCTGCAGCAATCCCGTGGACATCCACGGCTTGCTGTTCAACCACCTGGGCCCGCCGTGGCTGGATCACCTGCCAGGTCTGCTCGCCTTCTTCGACGAAGGTGGTGCGCAAGGCTTCATGACGCTGCACCAGCGCCTGGAACGCTTGCTCCAGTGCCGCCACATTCAGGCTGCCACGCAGATGCAGCGCGGTGGGCACGTGGTAGGCCGCGCTGTCGGGGTCCAGTTGCCAGAGGAACCACTGGCGCTCCTGGGCCGATGACAGCGCCATCGGCCGGCCGCGTTCCAGGGCCAGCATGGGCAGGCTTTCCTGCACCTGCAAACCCGCGCACGCGGCGGCGAAAGCCAGCAGTGTCGGATGCTCGAACAACGCTTTCAAAGGCACTTCAAGCTTGAGCGCATGCCGCACCCGGGAAATAACCTGGGTCGCCAGCAACGAATGGCCACCACGCTCGAAGAAATGATCATTAACGCCGACGCGCTCTACCTGCAACACCGCCTGCCAGATCGCCGCCAACTGGATCTGCAACGGGCTGTGAGGCGCCTCGTAGGCCTGCCGAGGCTGACTCAGGTCCGGCGCAGGTAATGCGCGGCGGTCGAGCTTGCCGTTGTTGTTCAACGGCAGCGCGTCCAGCCACACCCAATGGCCCGGCACCATGTAGTCGGGCAGTGATTGAGCCAGGATGGCGGCCAGGTCAGCAGACTCGGTGGCTACGCCTTGGGCGGCTACCACATACCCCACCAACTGCGCGCCTGTGGGTCCTTCGTAGGCGATCACCGCGGCTTCGTGCACCTGCGGCAGGGCTTGCAGGCACGCTTCGATTTCGCCCATTTCGATGCGCAAACCGCGGATCTTCACCTGATGGTCGATCCGCCCCACGTACTCCAGGGCATGATGTTGGTTGTAACGGGCCAGGTCGCCACTGCGGTACAGGCGCGCACCCGGCACACCGGCAAACGGGTCCGGCAGGAAGCGTTCAGCCGTCAACGCGGGACGGTCAAAATAGCCCTGGGCCAGGCCGGCCGGAGCGCCGATGTACAGCTCACCGACACCGCCGACGGGCAGCAGCTCAAAGGCGCTGTCGAGCACATACAGCGCACGACCCGCGATGGCCCGGCCAATCGGAATGCCGAACGCATCGCTGGCATCCGCCAACTGGCAGTCGTGCACACTGGACACCACGGTCGCCTCAGTGGGGCCGTAGGTGTTGAGCAGGCGCACCTTGCCCAGCCCGGCGTCATGCCAGGCTCGCAGGCCTTCAACCGACATCGCCTCACCGCCTACGTGGACCTGGCGCAAGTTGCCCAGCGAACGGCCATCGACGGCACACTCCTTGGCTAACAGGTACCAATAGGCTGCCGGCAAGTCGGCCAGGGTTACGCCCTGCTCTACGATTTCCCGAGCCAGTTGCCCCGCATCCCACAGTTCGTCACCGCGCATGACCAGCGCAGCACCGACGCACAGCGGCGGGTAGCATTGCTCGACGAAACCATCAAAGCTGAATGTCGCGAATTGCAGCACCCGGTCCGTGCAGGACAGCACGCTGTAGTCTTCGGCACTCTCGCAGAATTGGCCGAGGGCGGCGTGATCGATCGCCACACCCTTCGGTTGCCCGGTGGAGCCGGAGGTGTAGATCACATACGCCAGGTCGGCGGCGACGGCATGGCTTGGCGGGTTGCCGCAGGCGTAAGCTGCCAGTTCTTCACCCGACGCGGTGAAGTCCACGCGGGTCAACGATGCGGGCAACGGTAAATCTGCCAGCAGGCCGGTTTCGCAGAGCAACAGATCCAGGCGGCTGTCCGCCAACATGTAGGCCAGGCGTTCGTTGGGGTATTTGGGGTCCAGCGGGACATAGGCCGCGCCGCTTTTCAGCACCGCCAGCAGGCTGACGATCAACTGCGGGCCCCGTCGCGCAGCCAGGCCGACGCGCCGGCCGGGGCCAACGCCGTGCTCCAGCAAGCGATGAGCCAGGCGGTTGGCCCGCTCATTGAGCTCGCCGTAGCTCAAGCGTTGACTGCCCGCCAGTACCGCCAGCGCAGCCGGAGTGGCCTGGGCCTGGGCGGCGATGCGCTCGTGGACCAACCCGTGATGACGGGTGCTTGCCGCCCGGGATTGACTCAGGCCAAGCATGGCGCGACGGCCAGGCTCATCGAGCAATTGCAGGCTGCCAAGGCTGGCGCCAGGGTCTGCCGCCAGTTGCACCAACAGGTGTTGCAGGTTGGCGCTCAGCTGGGCGACCTGGGCCTCGCTGAAACGCGCCCGGTCATAGCTGAACTCCAGGCGCAGGCTGCTGCCCAGCTCGATACCCAGGGTCAACGGGTAGTTAGTGCGCTCGTGGTTGTGCAACTGGCCAAACGACAAGCCAGCGGGCGCGCCCTGCTTGAGCGCTTCGGCGACGGGGAAGTTTTCGAACACCAGCAACGTGTCGAAGAGCGCCGCGCCCTGCTGGCCGGCCCACCCCTGAATGTCGTACAGCGGCACATGTTCGTGATCACGCAGGCCAAGGTTCAAGGCTTGCAACTCGCCCAGCCAGGCGGCGGCCTGTTGCGCCGGGGCGGGTGTGCTGATCATCGGCAAGGTATTGATAAACAGCCCCAGCTGTTGCTCGATACCTGGCAGCGGCGCGGAACGCCCGGCGACCGTGGCACCGAACACGACGCACGGCTGGCCGGTGTAGCGTTGCAGCAGCACACTCCAGGCTCCCTGGAGCAGGGTGTTGAGGGTGATTTTTTGCTGACGGGCGAACTCGCTCAGGGTGGTGGTCAACGTGCTGTCGAGAACCGCCTGATGGTCGGCCATGCCTGCGCCGTCCACCGGTGGGCGAAGGGCCTCGGCCAACAACGTCGGGGCTTGCACCGGGGCCAGGCTGGCGCGCCAGAAGGCCTCGTCCGCCGCTGACGATTGTTGCTGCAGCCAGCCCAGGTAGTCGCGAAATTGCCCCAGGGGCGCTGGCAGCGCCTGACCGGCGTAATGGCTGATGACTTCGCCGAGCAGCTGTGCGTTGCTCCAGCCATCCATCAGGATGTGATGACTGGTGTAGATCAAATGCCAGCCGCTGCCGGCACCACGCACCAGCGTCAGACGGAACAGCGGTGCGACGCTCAAATCAAACCCGCGCTCGCGCTCGGCGTCGGCCAGGGCGTCAAGGTCGGCGTCGACCGCCTCGATCACCTGCAACTGCAGGTCGACCTGGCGATGGATCACTTGATGGGCACTGTCGAGTCCCAGCCAATGGAAACTGCTGCGCAGGATGTCATGCCGATCCAGCGCAGACTGCCACGCACGGCCGAAAGCCAGCAAATCGAGGCCTTCGATGTCCAGGCGCAGTTGGTTGATATAGGCCTGTGCCTGGGGCTCGTAAAGGGTGTGGAATAACATCCCCTGCTGCATCGGCGACAACGGGTAGATATCGTCGATGGCCGGCCCTGCTACCGGCAGCGCGTCGAGTTGCTGCTGGGTCAGGTGGGCCAGCGGGAAATCGGACGGCGTGACGTGCCCCGCCTGGGTAGCGCAGCAATGCTCGATCAATGCTGCCAACTCGACGGCATAATCGTCGGCCAGGCGCTGGACGGTAGCGGCCTGGAACATCTCGCGGCTGAAGCCCCATTGCAACGCGAGCTCACCGCCATACACCTGGCCCTCCAGGGTCAGCCAGTTGGCCAGCGGTGCCTCGCCGTCCTGGGCCTGGCCACTGCTTTCGCTGGCCGGCACGAACATCGCCGAGTCATTGAACTGACGGTCGAACTGCCCCAGGTAGTTGAACGTAATACGCGGCCCCGGCAACCCGGCCAGCGCTTCACGCGCCTCAGGCTCGCCCAGATAGCGAAGCAATCCGTAGCCCAGGCCCTTGTCCGGCACTGCGCGCAGTTGTTCCTTGACCGACTTGATCGCCGCCGGCAGCTCGCCTTGCGCCTGCAAGCGCACCGGGAACAGGCTGGTGAACCAGCCCACGGTGCGGGTCAGGTCCAGCGCTTCAAACAGGTCTTCACGGCCATGGCCTTCGAGCTGGATCAACGCTGCGTCCTGCCCGCTCCAGCGGCTGACCACCCGTGCCAGGGCTGTCAGCAGCAGGTCGTTGACCTGGGTGCGATACGCCGCCGGCGCGTGTTGCAGCAACTGGCGGGTCAGCTCGGGGTTGAGGCGGGTTTCGATCTTTTCCCCCAGGCGATTTTGCAACCCGCCCTGTGGGTTGTCGCAGGGTAAATCGGCCGTGCCCGACTGTGCCTGCCAATACGACAGTTGCCCATTCAGCGTTCGCGCGTGGGCCTGCAAGTGCTGCGCCCAAGCCTGATAGGCGCTGGTCTTGCCCGGCAACTGCGCAGGCGCGCGGTAAGCCTGCTGCAGGTCCTCCAGCAGGATGCGCCAGGACACACCGTCCACCACCAAGTGGTGCAGCACCAGCAACAGGCGCTGGCTTGCGTCGGCCATGTCTACCAGCACGGCACGCAGCAGCGGGCCCTGCTGCAGGTCGAGACTGCGCTGGGCCTCCTCGCACAATGCGGCCAATTCGCTGTCGGTGGCGGCACTTGCCTGCCATAGGCCGGACTCGCTGACGGGGGCCGTGTGGGCTTGTTGCCAGCCATCGGCGCCCTTCACAAAACGCAGGCGCAAGGCATCGTGGTGGTTGATCAGCCGGGTCAGTGCGACGTCCAGTGCTTCGGCCACCAGCGGCTCGCGCGGCGTGAGCAACAACGATTGGTTCCAGTGCTGACGTGCCGGGATCGCCTGTTCGAAAAAGCCCTGCTGCACCGGAGTCAGGATCACCTCGCCGCTGACCGGGCCCTGGTCGATCGTGCTGGCCTGGTCAAAGCTCGCCACCAACGCCAGGCTGCGCACACTCTGGTACTGGAACAGGTCGCGGGGGCTGAGGCGAATCCCCGCCTGGCGCGCACGGCTGACCACCTGGATCGAGATGATCGAATCACCGCCAAGCTCAAAAAAGTTGTCTTCCAGGCCGACCTGCTCAATGGCCAGCACATCACTCCAGATCGCCGCCAAGGCTTTTTGCAGGTCATTTTCCGGCGCCACAAACGCCTGCTGCGGCGCAGCGTCCGGCAACGGCAAGGCCTTGCGGTCGAGCTTGCCGTTGGCGGTCACTGGCAGCTTCACCAGCGTCATCAGGTGGGTGGGCACCATGTATTCCGGCAGGCTGTTCAACAGCCACGCCTTGAGCTCCGGTTGCCACGGCGTGGCAGGCTCGCCTCCCTCCAGCACCAGGTAAGCAACCAACTGTTTGCCCCCCTGCACCAGCACCACGGCCTCGCGCACCAGCGGGTGTTGCATCAGGCGGGTCTCGATTTCACCCAGCTCGATACGCAGGCCGCGCAGCTTGACCTGATGATCGAGGCGGCCGAGGTATTCGATCACACCGTCGGCGCGCTGGCGCACCCGGTCGCCGGTCCGGTACAGCCGCGCACCGTCATTGAACGGGCACGGCACAAAACGCTCGGCGGTGAGAGCCGCGCGGCGGTGGTAACTGCGGGCCAGCCCGGTGCCACCGAGGTAAAGCTCACCGCTGACGCCTGCCGGCACAGGGTTGAGTTGCGCGTCGAGGATGTAGGTTCCCAGATTGGCAATGGGGCGGCCGATGGGCACGCTGTCGGCACCTTCGTCGATGCAGGTCCAATGGGTGACGTCGATGGCCGCTTCCGTCGGGCCGTAGAGGTTGTACAACCCGGCGCCCGGAAGCTTGGCGAACACCTGCAACTGCGCATCCAGCGCCAGCGCCTCGCCACTGCATACGATGCGCTTGAGGCTGGCGCAGGCCTGCACGCCCGGCTCGTGGATAAATGCCTGCAGCATCGACGGTACGAAGTGCAGCGTGGTGATAGCGTGCTCGCCAATGGTCTCGATCAGGCGAGCCGGCTCGCGATGCTCGCCGGGTGCTGCGACCACCAGCCGTGCGCCGCTCATCAATGGCCAGAAGAACTCCCACACCGACACGTCAAAGCTGAACGGGGTTTTCTGCAACACTGCGTCGCTGGCATCCAGGCCATAAGCCTGCTGCATCCAGCACAGGCGGTTGACCAGCGCACGATGGCTGTTGCCTGCGCCCTTGGGCTTGCCGGTGGAGCCGGAGGTGTAGATCACATAGGCGAGGTTCAGCGCGTGCACGTTGACGGCCAGAGGCTCGCGGCCGTAATCGTCGAGCCAGCCTTGTGCCTGGTCGAGTGCGATGACGTGGATGCCGTCGACCGGCAAGGTCGACAGCAGGCTCTGCTGGCTGAGCAGCAGCCCGATGCCACTGTCTTCGATCATGTAAGCCAGGCGTTCGCGGGGGTATTCAGGGTCCAGCGGGACGTAGGCGCCGCCGGCCTTGAGAATCGCCAGCAGGCCGACCACCATTTCGATGGAGCGCTCGATGCAGATCCCCACCAGTACGTCCGGGCCAACACCCTGCTCGCGCAGGGCATGGGCCAACTGGTTGGCGCGCGCGTCGAGCTGCGCGTAGGTCAACTGCGTCGCGCCGAACACCAGGGCAACGGCGTGCGGAGTGCGTTGTACCTGGTCTTCGATCAGGTGGTGGATGCCACGTTCGGTCGGGTACGCCTCGGCCGTCTGGTTCCAGTCATGCACCAGCACGTGCTGCTCTGCGGCGGCGAGCATCTGCAGTTCACCGATGCGCTGGTTGCCATCGGCGACCATCGCCTGCAACAGGCTGAGCCAGTGCCGGGCCATGCGCTCGATGGTGGCGGCGTCGAACAGGTCATTGGCATAGGTCAGCGCGGCGTGCAGGGTGCCGGACTTCTCGTAGGTGTCCAGGCTCAGGTCAAACTGGGTGGTACGGCCTTGCCATTGCACCAGGGACAGTTCAAGCCCGGAGGCGGTGTTGACCGCGGCGATGTCCGCCACTTGCGGCTGATGGTTGTACATCACCTGGAACAGCGGCGTGTGGCTCAGGCTGCGCTCGACTTTCAAGGCTTCTACCAGGCGTTCGAAGGGCAATTCCTGATGGGCCTGGGCGCCCAGCGCGTGTTCCTTGATGCCTTGCAGCAACTCGTCGACGCGGGTTTGCCCGGTCAGTTCGGTGCGCAACACCTGGGTATTGACGAAGAAACCGATCAGCCCTTCGACTTCGCTGCGGTTGCGGTTGGCAATCGGCACGCCAACCCGAATGTCGCCCTGCCCGGTGTAGCGATGCAGCAGCACGTTGAACGCGCCGAGCAGCAACATGAACAAGGTCACATTGTGTTTTTGCGCGCAACTGCGCAACTGCGCAGCCAGCGCCGGATCAATCGCAAAGTCATGCCGGGTGCCCTGGTAGCTGGGCATCGCCGGGCGTGGATGGTCGATGGGCAGTTCCAGTACCGGGTGCTCATCTCCCAGGCGTGCCTGCCAGTATTCCAGCTGACGAGCCTGCTCGCCGGCCTCCAGCCAGCGGCGCTGCCACAGGGCGTAGTCGCTGTACTGGATCGGCAAGGCCGGCAGTTGCGGCGGCTCGTTGCGCTCATGGGCGTCGTAGCAGCGAATGAACTCGTCGATCAGCACGTTCATCGACCAGCCGTCGGACACAATGTGGTGCAAGGTCAGCAGCAGCACGTGTTCCTGATCGGCCAGCTTGAGCAATTGCACCCGCAGCAGCGGGCCGTTGGCCAGGTCGAAGGGCAACAGCGACTGACGGGTAGCGGCCTGCATCACCGCCTGCTCACGCTCGGCGGGTGCCAGGGCGCTGAAGTCCAACTGTTCGACAACCAGCGGCGACTGTGCGGCCACTTGCAACAGACGATCATCCGCCTGGCGCTGGAACACCGTGCGCAACGTCTCATGGCGGGCCACCAGGCTGGCGAACGCCTGCTCGATCGCCGGCAGGCTCAAGGCGCCCTTGAGCCGTACCGCGCCGGGCAGGTTATAGGCGCCACTGGCCGGGTCCAGCTGCCACAGAAACCACATCCGCTGCTGCGCATAGGACAGCGCCTGCCGGTCCTCGGCCTCCACCCCTGCCGGGATCGGAAACCGGGAAAAATCCACCCCTTCCTTGTGCAGCGCCTGGAGGAACATCTGGCGTTTTTCCAGGGGCAACCCGATAAACCGGCGAGCAAGTTTCAAGGAGTCTTCAGCGTTCATTTCTTGGGATCCGGGGCAATAGGCAGGAAGCACAAAGGCACGTCGTCCCTATAAAACGAATCCGGAAGGGAAAAATTAGCGGGGGATTGGGGGCGCAGACCACGGTGTCATCAAGGGTTACATCAAACACCGAGAGGCTCGGCGCGGCTGTCCTATCATTGACGCAACCCATCAATTGCAACTACATTTAGTTGCAGGCGAGAGTCGCCGTGTCGAAAAATGAAAAGCTGCTGGCCAAACTGCTCAATGAGCAATCGGCCTTTACCTGGCCCGAACTCGTCACGCTGCTGCGGCGCCTGGGATACACGCAAATCGAAGGGGCGGGTAGCCGGGTCAGGTTCGACATAGGCGACCCCAGTGCAATGATCACCCTGCACAAGCCTCACCCCGGCAACGAACTGAAACACTACATTCGGCGTCAGATCATCGAACAATTGAAATCAGGAGAACTGATTCAGTGAACAACCAGCTGAAACACAAAGGCTACATCGGCTCCATCGAAGCCAGCATCGAAGACAACTGCCTGTTCGGAAAGCTGCTTTTCATCAAGGCCCTGGTCAGCTACGAGGGCAAAACCGTCGCCGAACTGGACGCCGCCTTTTGCACCGCCGTGGACGACTACATCGAGACCTGCCAGGCCCTTGGGCAAGCACCGGAAAAGCCCTGCAAGGGTTCGTTCAACGTCCGTGTCGGCCATGAACTCCACCTGGCCGCCGCGCTTGCCGCGACCCGGCAAAAAGTCACGTTGAACGATCTCACGCGCCAGGCGCTGAACGAATTCCTGCAACATCGCGGCGCACTGGTGACCGGGTAATCACCCCAACCGCCGATACCCCAGCACCGCCGCCCCAAGCACCACCGCACCCGCCGCCAGCGCCACCCAGAACCCGCTGGGTGCGCCGAAGCGGTCGATCATCCAGCCGGAGCTGGCAGCACCAATGGCCACGCCGATGCTCAGGCCGGTGATCAGCCAGGTCATGCCTTCGGTCAAGCGGCTGGGCGGAACGATTTGTTCCACCAGGGCCATGGACACGATCAGGGTCGGGGCGAAGAACAGGCCGGAGATGAAGATCGCGGCCGCCAACCCCGGAATATTCGTCACCAGCAACAACGGCAGCGTGGTCACGGCGGTGGCCACGCCGCAGTACAAGAACTGGCGCGGCAGCGGTGCTTTCAACTTGAGCGCACCGAACGCCAGCCCGGCCAGGCACGAACCGATGGCGTATACCGACAATACAATGCTCGCCGCGGCGGGCTGGCCCTGATGCTGGGCGAACGCGACACTGACCACATCCACCACCCCAACGATGATGCCCATGGCCATCAACAGCACCATCAGGATCAACACCGAGGGCGAGGCAATCAGCCAACGGCCGTGCTCGGCGTGATGTTCATGCACCGGTGGCTCGGTCTGGCGTTGCAGCACAAAGGCGGTCACGCCCACTGCCAGAAACAGCGCGGCAATCAACGGCCCCGCTTCGGGGAACAGCAGCACGCACAGACCCACCGAGACCGGCGGGCCAATAATGAACACCACCTCGTCGAGCACCGACTCCAGGGCAAACGCCGTTTGCAGTTTGGGCTGGCCGCGATACAGCTCGGTCCAGCGCGCCCGCACCATGGCCGACATGTTGGGCATGCAGCCGGCCAGGGCGGCAAAGACGAACAGCGTCCACGTTGGCGCCTGCACCCGGGTGCAGAGCAACAGCAGCAACAGCGCGCCGCCGCCGATGGACGCGGCCACCGGCAACACCCGGCCCTGGCCATAACGGTCCACCAACCGTGAGACCTGGGGCGCGCAAAACGCGGTGGCCAGGGCGAAGGTAGCGGTCACCGCACCGGCCAAACCGTAACCGCCGTGCACTTGCGACAGCATGGTGATCAAGCCGATCCCGGTCATGGAGATCGGCATGCGGGCCAGCATGCCCGCCAATACAAAAGCCCTGGAACCTGGCGCCTGGAACAGCTCGGCGTAGGGGTTTGCCATGGTGTGTAACCTCTTCCTGAGCGCCCTGAAACTTGCTATTCGAGGTTTTCGGGGCAAAATACATACGGTGCGTATGTGACAAATCATGCGTAACATACGCGTCGTATGTCAATCACCTATTGTGAGCCTTACCCATGAGCCGAGCCCGTGCCGACATGATCGAAGACACCCGCGCCCGCCTGATCGCCAGCGCCCGCCAGGCCTTCGCCACACAAGGCTACGCCCAGACGTCGATGGACGATTTCACCGCTCGCGCCGGCCTGACCCGGGGTGCGTTGTACCATCATTTTGGCGACAAGAAAGGCTTGCTCGCGGCAGTGGTTGCGCAGCTCGACGGTGAAATGGACGCGAGCCTGCAACGTGTCTCGGAACAGGCTGACAACCCTTGGGAAGGGTTTTGCGAGCGCTGCCGGGTTTATTTGCGCATGGCTCAGGATCCCGAGGTCCAGCGCATCGTATTGCAGGATGCCCCGGCGGTGCTGGGCGCAACTGACCAGCAGCAATGCGTGGACTCGCTGCGCCGTTTGCTCGATGACTTGATGCAGGCGGACCTAGTCGAGCAGGCGTGCAGCCAGGCGCTGGCGAGGCTGATCAATGGCAGCCTGGTAAGCGCATCGCTGTGGATCGCCCAGGATGAACACCCAGGGGCGCGGCTGGAAGAAGCCTTGCAAGGTCTGGAGTTGTTGTTGCGCGGGTTGAAGCCTAATGCCGTTCGCTGAACGAGTGCGGTCGGGGTTTTCAGGATCAGATGGGGTACATATCCGTTATTCAGGTAACTCTGCTTTTCTGTGGGAGCTGGCTTGCCTGCGATGCAGACAACTCGGTACATCAGGCACACCCAGTTGATGCCATCGCAGGCAAGCCAGCTCTCACATTGAACCGTGCCCGCTTTTGATTTTGCTGTTGCTCTTCAACACTCAAGCC
>NZ_JACAPX010000017.1:264-57346 GCF_013385435.1 Pseudomonas sp. F9001 | reverse complement strand
TTTTGATCTTGATCTTGGGCGCCCCGTTATTGCGCTCACTTGAATCACCCACAGCACTGCCCCTAGATACGCCGCAACATCAACGCCGCCACCCCACACGCCGCCAACGCCACGCACGCCAGAAAGAACGCATCACTGTAAGCCATCAAAAACGCCTGATGACGAACACTCTGGTCCAGCAGGTTCAGCACCACCTGATGTTCCGGCAATTGATCCTGCAGCACCCCGCCACCGGGAAGCTGCTGTTGCAAGGCCGGGTCAAACAGCGTCACCGACTCGCCAATACGCGCCGAATGCACCCGCTCGCGCACCACCACCAATTGCGCCAGCAGCGCCGTGCCGACCGCGCCCCCCAGGTTGCGCAGCATCGAGAACACCGCCGACGCCGACCCCGCCTGCGCCTTGGCCAGGCCGTGCACCGCCAGCACCGACAACGCCACCATGATCAGCGGCTGGCCCATGCCGCGCACCACGATCGAGGGCACGATCACATTGCTGGCGCTGTCCGCCGACAAGTGCGCACCCATCCAGCAGCCCAAAGCCATGATCGCGAACCCCGAGGCCACCAGCATTTTGGCGCTGACCCACTTCATCAGGCGCGGCAAAAACGGCGCCATGATCAGTTGCACCAGACCATACGCGATCAAGCTCACGCCAATTTCGCTGGCGTTGTAGTGCTGCAATTGCGACAGGTAGTTGGGCACCAGGAACACCAGGCCATAGGTACTGGCGCCGAAGATAAACATCGCCACGCTGGCCACCCCAAAGTTGTAGTGGCCCAACAGTCGCAGGTTGATAAAGGCGTGCGCGCCCCATAATTGCCGGGCAACGAAGCCGATCAGGCCCACCACCGCCAGCAGTGTCATCCACACGATAAAGGGCGAGCCAAACCAGTCCTTGCGACCGCCCTCCTCCAGCACGATCTGCAACGCGCCCAGGCCCAGCACCATGCAGCCGATACCCAGCCAGTCGCCCTGGCGCAGCAGGCCCAGCTGCATCGGCTGGCGGTCAATGGACCAGGCCACCGCCGCCAGCAACGCGATCCCCGGGAACAGTTGCAGGTAGAAGATCCAGCGCCAGGAATACGCATCGGTCAGCCAGCCGCCAATCGACGGCCCGGCCGCCTGGGCCACACTGTTGGCCAGGCTGAACAAGGCCATGCCCAGCGGGATCTTGCTGGGCGGCAGCTCGGTGATGATCAGTTGGAATGACAAGGGAATCAGCACCGCCCCGGCCGCGCCCTGCACCACCCGGATCAGGATCATCACTTGCAGGTTGGGCGACAGCGAACACGCCACCGAGGCCACCAGGAATATCCCCGAGCCCCACAGCATCACCCGGCGCAGGGAAAACACCTGCACCAGCCACGCGGTGAGGGGAATCATGATGATCTCCGCCACCAGGTAAGCGGTGGAAATCCACGAGCCCTCCTCAAACGTCGCGCCCAGTGCACCTTCGATTTCCGGCAGTGCGGCGCTGGTGACGTGCACGTTCATCCCGGCCATGAAGCAGCCGAACAGCCCGCCGATCACCGCGACCCAGGCGCGAAACGGCACACGCCCTTCAGCCTCCATGGACGTGCTCCTGGCTGGCGGCAGGGCGGGTGTCAACCGTGGCAATCACCGACATGCCCGGCAGCACCCGCGACTCACCGGGTTCCAGGCGAATCTTTACCGGAAACCGCTGGACGATCTTGGTGAAGTTGCCGGTGGCGTTGTCCGGCGGCAACAGCGCGAACACGGCACCGGAGCCGGGGGCGATGCTTTCCACTTTGCCGTGCCAATGTGCGCCGGCAAAACTGTCCACCGCGATTTCCACCGACTGCCCCGGCGCCATGTGCTGCAACTGGGTTTCCTTGTAGTTGGCAATCACATAGGCCTGCTCCACCGGCACCACAGCCAACAGCGGCAGGCCGGGCATCACGTATTGCTGGCGCCGGACCTTGCGCTGGCCCACCACGCCGTCAAAAGGCGCGCGGATCTCGGTGTCCTTCAACGCATTGCGGGCCAGCGCGAGGTTGGCCTGGGCCTCGCCGATGCGTGCCTGATGCTCGACGATTTGCGCCTGCGCCTGTTGCCGGCGTGCCTGCAAGACCTGCAACTGCGCCTGCTGCCGCGCGACCTGGGCGCTCGCCTGGGCCAGGGCCGCCTGGGCCTTGGCCTGGCTGGCGCTGACGGTTTCCAGGTGCTGGGCGCTGGCCACCTGTTGCGCGACCAATTCACGATAACGCTGGTAATCGAGCCGCGCGCGCCGGGCTTCGGCCTCGCCACTGCTCAGTTCCGCCCGGGCCTGGGCGATGCGTTGCTGTTGCTCGCCCATTTGCGCGTCGAGGGTTTGCACCGATGCCTGCTGTGCGCTCGCTGCTGCTTGCGCCTGTTGCAGTTGCGCCTGGGCGCTGTTCAGACGCTCGGTGAAATCCCGCTCATCGATACGCACCAGCACATCCCCGGCCTTGACCGGCTGGTTATCTTCCACCAGCACCTGGGCTACATACCCGGCAATGCGCGGGCTGATAGCGACCCAATCAGCGCGCACATAGGCATCGTCGGTTTCTTCAAGAAAACGCCCCCATTGCCACCAGTACCCGGCAAAGGTTGCCAGCCCCACCAGCGTCGCGAGGGAAGCCGTGGTCACCAGGGCGCGACGATGACGTTGCATAACGGTCAGGCGAATGGGTTCAACAGCCTGGTTCATGGTTTGGCTCCATTGACAGCGACAGATAAGGGGGCGGTTGGATCGTCACGCTGCCAGCCGCCACCGAGGGCCTGGAACAGGTCGATCTGGCGGTTGATCAAGCGCAGGTCGGACTCGGCCACGCGGGCTTCAAGGCCCACCAGGCTGCGTTCGCTGTCCAGCAGTTGCAGGGCATCCAGCGCGCCGGAATGGTAGCCGCGGGAGGCCAGGTCGAAGGCGCGGCGGTTGTTGTCCAGGGCGGCGGCCAGGGCCTGCCCACGCTGCTGTTCGCCCTGGTACAGGGCCATGGCCTGCTCCACCTGCTTCAGTGCGTTGAGCACCGTACCGTCAAACCGTGCCAGGGCCTGGCGCGCTTCGGCCTGGCTCTGCCTGACCCGCGCCTGGGCGACCTGCCGGTTGGGAAAGCGCCAGGACACCAGCGGCCCGACGGAATACACCGTGGCGTAGCGGTCCCCGAGTTTGCCCAGGCTGCTGGCGGACGAACCGAGCATCGCGCCGAAGGTGATCCGCGGGTAAAGCTCGGCGCGGGACAGGCCCACCGTCAAGGTGGCTGCGCGCAATTGCCCTTCGGCGCGGCGGATGTCCGGCCGCCGTTGCAGCAGTGCCCAACCCTCGCCCACCGGCAAAGGCGCCTGCAACTGCGGGGCCTGGGTACAGCTGCGTGGCGTGACCTGCTCCGGCGGCAACCCGCTGAGCACGGCCAACTCATACAGCGCGCTGCTGCGCCGGGCCGTGAACATCGGCAACGGTGCCCGGGTTTCTTCCAGCAACCCTTGCAGGCGCGCCAGGTCGAGTTGCGTGGCCGCGCCGGCCTTTTGCAGCTTCTGCGTGACCGCGACGCTCTGCTCCAGCAGCTGCACCGAGTGCGCCTGCACCTGTTCGCGCACACCATAGACGCAGGCCTGGGCATAGGCGCGGGCCGTCTGCGCGGCCACCGTCACCCGCAGCTCATCCTCCAGCGCCCGCGCCACCTGGGCATCCGCCCGTGCCGCAGCGATGCGATAACGCACCTCGCCCCACAAATCGAGGGTGTAGCTCAGGGAAAACTCAGGGGTGTGGCTCCATTCGGCACCGGCATGACGGTTAGTCGCCTGGGCCAGCGTCTGGTCATCGCGGCTGCGACCGTAGGCCAGGCCATAGTCCAGGGAAGTCGACGGCAGGCGCTCGCCGTCTGCCTGTTCCAGCTGCGCCAGCAACGCATCGACATGGGCGGCGGCGGCTTCGAGGTCTTTGTTCTGGTGCAGGGCCCGCGCCACCAGGGCGTCCAGTTGCGGGTCGCGGTACAGCTGCCACCAACGGGCGGGCAACGCCTCGGCCGACTCGGCGGAGAGCCGCGGTGCAGGCTGCGCCGTGACGGTCGACGGTTGACCGGGCACACCAGTGCACCCGGCCAGCACACTCAACAGGGCGATGGGCATCCATGGGTGAAAAGAAGGGCTGTGCATCACAAGGCTCGCTCAAGAAGGAGCCTTGCAGATTAGGCAGATGGCCTGTCCGATTCGCCCGCGTCAGGGCCATGTATCGTCGCTAAACGGACAATAGCGTTACCTGACGCAACACTAAACTCCGGGCCGAAAATGACTTGGCGGATAACCCAGCGACTTGCGAAACATCGCACTGAACGCACTCGGGCTCTGGTAACCATGCTCCAGCGCCACCTCCAGGATCGACACGCCCTGGGCCAGCAACTTCAAGCTCAGGGCCAACCGCGCACGCTTGCGCCATTCACCGAAACTCATGCCCAACTCCCGCTGGAACACCCGGCTCAGGGTGCGGGCGCTCATGTTCAGGCTGTCGGCCCAGGATTCCAGGCTGCTGTCGTCAGAAGGGTTGCGGATGAAATGCGTGCACAGCCTGGCCAGCCGTGCTTCGCCGGGCACCGGCACGTGCATCGCCACCACCGGCGCGGCGAGCAGTTCCATGCGGATCAACTCGATCATGGCCTGCAGACGCGGGCTGTGGTGCCCGGCAATCTGCGTGGCGGCGACGATCAGCTCCCGCAGCAATGCCGACACTTCAATCACCTGGCAGGTGCGCCCCAGCCCCGGCTCGGCCTCGGGCATGAGGAACAGCGTGCGCATATGCACCTCGCCGGCCATGCGGATCTCATGCGGGGTGCCGGCCGGCACCCACAACGCATGCCCGGACGGCACCAGCCAACTGCCCTGGGCGGTGCTGACCACCATCACCCCGGACACGCCGTGGATCAATTGCGCCTGGGCGTGGCAATGAGGATGCACCACGTCATCGTTGCGGTAGTTGTCGGCGTAGGCTTCAAGCCACGGGCGGGATGGGCTGTTCATCGGCTGAGGTCTCGCATCAATCAAGCGTCGATTCTAGCGAAAAGTCCTGTGGCAAAAACGATAGATATAGACAGCCATCGTCGCATTCCAGACAGCCGGTGAACTTGTAGGCCGCCCCGCCAGTCAGCTAGTTGGGCACTCTGAAAAAGGTTGGGTGGGCAATGCGCATTTCGTTGGAGCAACAAGTGGCGCTGGTGACTGGCGCCAGTTCAGGAATCGGCGCGGGGGCCGCCAAGGCCCTGGCCGAGGCCGGAGCCGCCGTGGTACTGAACTACAACGCCCAGGCGGCGCCGGCTGAAGCACTGGCGGCGCAGATCAACGCCAACGGCGGCCGGGCCATTGCGATTGGCGCCGACGTGTCGAAAGAGGCCGATGTGGAGCGCCTGTTTGCCCAGACCCTTGATGCCTTCGGGCACCTGGACATCCTGGTGGCCAACTCGGGCATGCAGAAAGACGCCGCTGCCGTGGACATGACCCTCGACGACTGGAACACCGTGATCGGCGTCAACCTCACCGGCCAGTTCCTCTGCGCCCGCGCCGCGTTGCGCATCTTCAACCGCCAGGGCATCCGCGAAGGTGTTTCCCGGGCCGCCGGGAAGATTATCCACATGAGTTCGGTGCACCAGGTGATTCCCTGGGCCGGGCACGTGAACTACGCCGCGTCCAAGGGCGGCGTGGAAATGCTGATGCGCACCCTGGCCCAGGAAGTCAGCCAGCAGCGCATCCGCATCAACGGCGTTGCGCCGGGAGCGATCCGCACGGCCATCAACCGCGCCGCCACCGAAGGCGCGGCCGAAGTGGAACTGCTCAAGTTGATTCCCTATGGCCGCGTGGGTGACGTCGAAGACGTGGCCAACGCGGTGGTGTGGCTGGCCAGTGATGCCTCCGACTAAGTGGTGGGCAGCACCCTGTTCATTGATGGCGGCATGAGCCTTTATCCGGAGTTTCGTGGCAATGGTTGATCTGAAAAACGAACCACAAAGTGCCATTGATGCCCACGGCATCATCGGCGACATGCGCAGTGCAGCGCTGGTGAACGACAAAGGCAGCATCGATTTTTTCTGCTGGCCGGAGTTCGACAGCCCCTCCATCTTTTGCTCATTGCTGGACTCCCCCGCCGCCGGCATCTTCCAGCTCACGCCGGACCTGCCCGACGCCCGCCGCGAGCAGATCTACCTGCCCGACACCAACGTACTGCAAACCCGCTGGTTGAGTAATGACGCGGTGGTGGAAATTACCGATTTCTTGACCGTCAGTGAAGAAGTTGACGACCTGCCGATCCTGATTCGGCGGGTGCGGGTGGTCAGCGGCAAAGCGAGCATCCATATGCGCTGCGCAGTGCGTCATGACTACGCCCGCGCCCAGACCCGGGCCACTCAAGATGACGGCGACGTGTTGTTTGAGGCCGCAGACCAACCCGGCCTGCGCCTGACCAGCAGCCACACCCTGCAGTTGGATGGCGACGCTGCCGTAGCATCCTTTGAACTCGGCCAGGAAGAAGGCGCCGAGTTTGTCCTCGGCGGGCTGGACGATGCCCGAGTCAAAAACGACTGCACCGACCTGTGCCTGGAGCGCACCCTTAAGTTCTGGCGCGGCTGGATTTCCCAATCCAACTACCGTGGGCGCTGGCGCGAGATGGTCAATCGTTCGGCCCTGGCCTTGAAGCTTTTGACCTCGCGCAAACACGGTGCAATCCTCGCCGCCGCCACCTTCGGCCTGCCGGAAACACCCGGCGGCGAGCGCAACTGGGACTACCGCTACACCTGGATCCGCGACGCCTCGTTTACCGTCTACGCCTTTATGCGCCTGGGGTTTATCGAGGAAGCCAACGGCTACATGCGCTGGTTGAAAGGCCGGGTGGGTGACTGCTGCGATCAGCCGATGAAAATCAACATCCTGTACGGCATCGACGGCCGCCAGGAACTGCCGGAAACCGAGTTGAGCCACCTCAGCGGCCACGGCGGCGCGCAACCGGTGCGCATCGGCAACGAGGCGTACGACCAGGTACAACTGGATATCTACGGCGAGTTGATGGACGCGGTATACCTGGTCAACAAATACGGTGAGGCCATCTCCCACGAGGGCTGGAAACACACGGTGGAAGTAGCCGACCAGGTCTGCGAAACCTGGAACCACAAAGACGTCGGCATCTGGGAAATGCGCGGTGAGCAGCATCACTTCCTGCACTCAAGGCTGATGTGCTGGGTGGCCCTGGACCGGGCGATCCGCCTGGCGTCCAAGCGCTCGCTACCGGCGCCGTTTGCCCGTTGGGACCAGACTCGCCAGGCGATTTATGCCGATATCTGGAGCAACTTCTGGAACGAAGAACGCGGCCACTTCGTGCAGCATATCGGCAGCACCGCGCTGGATGGCTCGATGCTGTTGATGCCTCTGGTGCGCTTCGTTGCGGCGACCGACCCGCGCTGGTTGTCGACACTGGAGGCGATCCAGAAAAGCCTGGTGCGCGATGGGATGGTTTATCGCTATCGCAACGACGACAGCCAGATTGATGGGCTACAAGGCACCGAGGGCGCGTTTGCAGCGTGCTCGTTCTGGTACGTGGAATGCCTGGCCCGGGCCGGGCAAGTGGAGAAGGCGCATCTGGAGTTTGAACAGTTGCTGCGCTATGCCAACCCGCTGGGGTTGTATGCCGAAGAGTTTGATAACCAGGCACGGCATTTGGGGAATACGCCGCAGGCGTTGAGCCATTTGGCGCTGATCAGCGCGGCAACGTTCCTGGACCGGAAGTTGAGTGGGGTGAAGACGGTTTGGCAGCCTTGAGCCCGAGCACAATCTGAAGGCAATTGAGTAACCTTGTGGGAGCTGGCTTGCCTGCTCCCACATAGACCGCGCCAGACTTGGAGACGAGGTGTACCCGGTGCACAATGCGTGGTCCTTCGATCTATACCAGGATGCCAATGCGCCAAGTCCTACTGATCATCGATGTACAACCCTCCTTCGCCCCGCCCGACTGGCTGGTAATCGGTATCAACGCCTTGCTGGGTCGCATGCCGTCAGTGGCCACCGTAGAGCGCCACGACGAAAACATAACCCCCTTCGCTCGCCAACTCGGCTGGCAACCGGCGCCCGACGACGACAGCCTGATCGCCGCTGACCATATCTTCATCAAACACGGCTATGCGCCCACGCCCGAGACCATCAGCCACCTGAAAAGCCTCGCGCCAGACCGGGTGTTGGTGTGTGGCATCCAGACTGATACCTGTGTGCTGGCGGCCGGGTTTGCGTTGTTTGATGCCGGATTACAGCCCACGCTGATCAGCGATTTGACTGTGGGTTCATCGCTGGATCGCTCGGGGAAACTGGGCGCGGATTTGTGGCGGCATCACTTTAAACACGTCATCACCCACGCAGAGATTTAAGTCAGCCCCTCACTGTGGCGAGGGAGCTCGCTCCCGCTGGGGCGCGAAGCGGCCCTAAAAAGCTCAACGCCATCTAACTCAAAGAACACATTCAACAAAACCTGGGGCTGCTGCGCAGCCCAACGGGAGCAAGCTCCCTCGCCACAGGTTGTTTGGCAAAAAACACAAGATCTGTGTAGATCGGTCGCACCGTTTACGACACCGCTAAATATTCAAGGAAGGAATATGACCGCAATACCTGTGGCGAGGGAGCTTGCTCCCGCTGGGGCGCGAAGCGGCCCCAAAAGCTCAACGCCATCTAACTCAAAGAACACATTCAACAAAACCTGGGGCTGCTGCGCAGCCCAACGGGAGCAAGCTCCCTCGCCACAGGTTATTTGGCAAACATCACAACATGTGTGTATATCGGTTTCACCATCAACGCGAAACCTTCGGCCCATGCTGAGCTGGACCGAGACCTGGCAAAGCACTGACTTAAGGAGCATGGACGCATGACCGATCTTCATCAGGAATTCGAACGCAGTCACCTCTTCCACAAGGCGCGTATTGATCGGCGCTCTGCCGACGCATTACTCGGCGTCACTGCCGGCCTGGTCGCCGACGGAAACATCAATCAGATGGAAGCAGCGTTTCTAAAGACCTGGATAGAAACCCATCTGCTCCAGTTGGAAGACCCGGTGGTAAACATTCTTTATCAGCGCCTTGCCAGCATGTTGAGTGACGGTGCTCTCGACGCGGAAGAGTCCGCAGAACTGTTGGAAATGCTGCATCAGTTTTCCGGTATCTCGGTGGGGTCACCTCAACGCCCCTCTGCTGTCAGCAGCCTGCCGCTGAACAATCCGGCTCCGACACTGGAGTGGCAGGACCGGACTTTTTTGTTTACCGGTGTCATGGCGTACGGGCCTCGCAAGGAATGTGAGTTACTTGTCGTAGAACGCGGCGGCCTAATCGGCAACTCGGTGAGCAAGAAGGTTCATTTTCTCGTGGTCGGGAGCGTTGGTAATGAACAATGGCTCCATAGCTCATATGGAACGAAGATCAAAAAAGCCGTCGAGTTAAGAAATAGCGGTATTCCGATCGCTATCATCAGTGAAACCCATTGGCAGCAGGTGTTGTTCGGTTGATGCCCATTATCTCCATCCTGATTCACGTCCCCGACTGGCGTGCCGCCACTGAGTGGTACGCCACCGCCTTCTATGCCGCCACACGCATCTACCACGAGCCCGATGATTTCGGTCATTTGGACGTGGGCGGCGTGGCCATCGAAATCGTGAACGCCGACAACAAGGTCGCCAGCGGTGCGGCGGGGTCGGTGGTGTATTGGCGGGTGGTTAACCTGCATCACGAGGTACAGCGACTGGTCACGTTAGGCGCCACTTTGTATCGCGGCCCGATGAAAATCCAAGGCGGCGAGTGGATGTGCCAGGTGCGCGACCCGTGGGGCAACTGCATCGGCTTGCGCCAGGCCGGTCTAGACAAGTAAAACAACTGCAGCCTTTCTGACGATGCTCAGTAACCCGATTGGTCTACAGTTCCAACACTTTCCCTCCACCCTCGGAGCCTCCATGCCAACCCTCCAAATCCGCACGCCCATGCTCGATATCGCTTACGAAGCCCATGGCCCGGAAGGCGGCGAGGTGGTGATCCTGCTGCATGGCTTCCCCTACGACCCTCGTGGCTATGACGAGATCGCCCCGGTGGTCGCCGCACGTGGCTACCGGGTATTGGTGCCATACCTGCGCGGCTATGGCCCGACGCGCTTTATCAACGAACAGGTGATGCGCTCCGGCCAACAAGCAGCGCTGGCCAAGGATTTGCTGGATTTCATGGATGCCCTGTCCATCGAAAAAGCCACGCTGGTGGGCTATGACTGGGGCGGACGCGCGGCGTGTATCGTTGCGGCGCTTTGGCCTGAACGGGTGCGCGGCCTGGTGACGGGCGATGGCTACAACATTCAGGATATCGCTGCGTCGACCAAGCCTCGGGCGCCGGAAACAGAACATCGGTTGTGGTATCAGTTTTACCTTCATACCCAGCGCGGCGTCGACGGCTTGACCGCCAATCGTCGCGAGTTCTGCCAGTTACTGTGGGCGCTCTGGTCGCCGTCCTGGGCCGAAGGGCCGAGCCTGTATGGCAAGACAGCGCCCTCGTTTGATAACCCGGATTTTGTCGAGGTGGTGGTCCATTCCTACCGGCACCGCTTCATGTACGCGCCGGGTGATCCGGCGCTGGAAAGCATCGAGCAGGCGCTGGTACAGCCACCGCCGATTTCAGTACCGAGCATCTCGTTGTGCGGCGCTGATGACGGCGTAGGTCCGGCTCCGGTTGAAGATGACGACCTGGAAAATTTCAGCGGGTTTTATCGGCGCGAAGTGTTGGCCGGCGTGGGCCACAACATTCCCCAGGAAGCGCCCCAAGCGACCCTTGAGGCGATATTCGAGCTGCTGAGCCTCAGCCCCCAGCGGAAATCCTGAAGCTGAACACGCTGCCCTGCCCCACCACGCTTTCAGCCCACAGGGTGCCGCCGTGGGCCTCGATGATGCCGTGGGAAATGTACAACCCCAGCCCGCTGCCGGTGGGGTTGCCCACGCGGGAGGTCCAGTAGCGTTCGAAGATATACGGCAACTGCGCCGGGTCGATGCCGACACCGTTATCGCACACCCGGAACAGCACCTCATCGCCCGCGGCCTCGGCAATCACCTCGATCACACCGCCCACCGGGGTGAATTTCAGGGCGTTGCCCAGCAGGTTGGAAAACACCTGGAACAGTCGCTCAGGGTCGGCCTGGGCACTCAGCCCGTCCACTGAGCGCCAAGTCAGGTCCAAACCCTTGGCCGCCGCCAGCGGTTGCCACATCGAACAGATCTGGTCCAGGGTTGCCGCCACATCGAGTCGTTGCAGCGAAACGCTGTAGCGCCCGGCCTCCATGCGCGAAATATCGATCAGGTCTTCCAGCAGCGTGTTCATGCGGGCGGTGGCGTTTTGCATGGTTTCAATCGCGGTGGAGAGGCGCCGGTTCGCCTTGTTGTCCTCGGCGGGCACCATGCTGCGCATCATGCCGCATTGCATCAGCAGGATGGTCAGCGGGCTGCGCAGGTCATGGGAGACCACTGCCACCAACTCGTCACGCGCCCGCACCGCAGCATGTTCGCGTTGCACCTGGCGCGCCAGGTCATGCTCCAGGGCATTGCGCCGCAGGCTCTCCGCCGCCTGTAGCTCCGACAGCGACCAATACAGCGCCTTGCCATCGACCTGCTGCTTCCACAACTCAAACGACAGGCGCGGGCTCAAGGTCGTGCTGCCCGGTTCCTGATGTTTGACCGGCTGGCCGCTCCACTCCACCGAGGACTGGACCTCCGGGCGAAACCACATCACCGCGTTGTCCACCGGCTTGGGCAGGCAGAACGCCAACAGGCCGCTGGCATGGGCCTGGTAGGCCGCCGCCGGGGGAAAGTCCACCGACAATTGATGGCTGTGCACCACGCCTTTGCCCTGCCCACGCACCCACTGGTACAAGGCGTGGATTTCAGCCCGTTTGGGGCAGACGCCGAACACATGCAGGCGCTCTTCCACCCGTATCGCCAGGCCACCGGCGGCGGTCAGGCTCAGCAGCGTTTGCGCATGCGGCAACAGGCTTTCCATCACATCGCACTGCACCCCCGTCATGGCAGCAACCAACGCTTCGACCATGGCGGCCTTGTCGCGTTGTTGGCGGCGCTCCTGCTGCTCCTGGAGCAACGTGATCTGCATCGACAACAACTGGCCGATGCTGGTGCACGCCGTGCGCAGTTCATGGGGCACGCGCAACGGCTCACGGTGGCCACAGGTGATCAGGCCCCAGAGCTGGTGGTCCTTGAGCAGCGAAATGCTCATGGAGGAACGCACGCCCATGTTCTTCAAATAATGGCAGTGCACCGGGGACACGCTGCGCAACACGGCGAAGCTGAGGTCCAGGGGCTGGCCGTTGTCGGGGCGCAGGGCCGGCAGGATCGGCACCGGCTGGTACTCGGCGTCGGGAATCGCGCGGATCCAGTTCAGCCGGTACAGCTCGCGGGCCTGGGGCGGGATGTCCGACGCGGGAAAACATAATCCCAGGTACGGCTGCATGCCGTCGCTGAGGGCCTCGCCAATCACTTTGCCATGGCCCTCCTGCTCGAAGCGGTACAAGGTGACCCGGTCATAACCGGTGAGGCTACGAATCTCGGTCACGCTGATCTGGTACAAGCTGTCGAGCGTCTTGGCCGACTGCAAGCGGCGCAGCGTTCGGGACAGCTGCTTCACAGCGCTGTGCTCAAGCGTGAGGCTCCGCTCCAGTTCGAGAAACAGCAGGCCTTGATGACGATGCAGCAGGATGTCGTAGGCGTAGCCATCCAGCGTCAGTTGATGCACGTCCTCCTCAAAGGCGTCCAGGTCTGCCAGGGCACGACTCACCTGAACTGCCGCTTCGCTGCCCAGCACACTTGCCAGCGCCTGGCCCGACAGGCGTTGCGCGTCCAGGCCCAGCGCGACGCTCAGGTTGCTGCTGGCTTGCAGCACCTCAAGCGCCGGTTCGCTCAGCGTCAACAACAACCCGTGAGGCTGGATCGAGCCGGGGATATGGATGGGCTCGCTGGCGCAATCGTCGATCAGCGTATCGACCGTGGTCATCGCAGCACCCCGCAGCGGTCCAGCCACTGCTCGAAACAGAGGAAGGTCGACTCGGCGACCTTCACCGCCTCCACGCGCTCGTACGCGGTTCGCAGCGGGTCAAGGCACGCCATAAAGCGCTGCCACAGGGCGCTGGTCTCGGCCCCGTACACATTCATGAACGCGCCGCCATTGGTGGAGCCCACGCCAATCTTGATCTCGATCAGGTCGCGCAACACCTGGCCGCCGAGGGTGGCGCCTTCCAGCACATAGAGGGCGCCCAAGGCCTGGGCCACGTTGGTGATGGCGGGCAGTTCGGGGCATATCGGCAAGGCATCGATCTGCAGGTTTTCCAGGCCCAGCGCCCGCAAATCAGCCTGCAAGTACGGGGTTTTGCTGCGCCGTCCCCATTCCAGGTCAGGGATGATTTCACCCCACGGCGCCAGGGCTCGCTCCAGCGGCTGATAGAAGCCGTAGTAGGCGCTCATCAACTCGCGGTACAGCGCCAGGTCCATGCGGGAAAAAGGCAGCCGAGTGTCGAGGCGTCGATGCAGTGCAGCGGTCGCCGCGCGTAGTTCGACAAGGACAGGAGGTAGTGAATTCATGAGCTGTGCGCACGCCGGGAAGGTTCAAAACCGCGACGTAGAGGCCTGGGATCAAGACACTGCGCAATGGACTGTGAGTAACATAGCACCTTGATACAAAAACGTACCTATTCGTTCAAACAGGCTTCGCTTCAACCGGGTGAGGAAAACCGTTCGCGGTAGGCCTGGGGCGTGATCGACACCGCCCGCAGGAAGCTGCGGCGCATGGTTTCTTCGCAGCCAAAGCCGCAGTGCACGGCAATACGTTTGATCGACGCGCTGCTGTCGGCCAGTTGCCGGCGGGCGGTTTCCACACGGATCAATTCGACGGCGCGCGCCGGCGTCTGGCCGGTTTCGGCGCGGTAGTGGCGCACGAAGCTGCGCTCGCTCATGCCCGCCTGGGCGGCCAGTGTGGCAACGTTCAAATCCAAGTTCAGGTGTTCGGCGATCCAGGCGTGCAACTCCGCAAAACGGTTACCGCCTTTCTGCAGGGACAACGTCACGCTGAACTGCGATTGCCCACCGGGGCGCTTGAGAAACACCACCAGGTGCCGCGCCACTTCCAGGGCCACGGCGCGACCCAGGTCCTCCTCCACCAGCGCCAGGCACAAGTCGATACCGGCGGTCACGCCGGCGGAGGTCCACAGGTTGCCCTGCTGGATGAAAATCGGATTGGCCTCCACCGTCAGCTGTGGGTACTTGCGCGCGAGTTCTTCGCAGCGCGTCCAGTGGGTCACCACGCGGCGGCCGTCGAGCAAACCGCTGGCGGCCAGCAGAAAGGCACCAGTGCACACCGAGGTCATGCGCCGGGCCTGGGTGGCTTTTTGCCGAACCCAGTCCACCAGCGCCGGGTCTTCGGCGGCACCGTACACCCCCCAGCCACCGGCAATCACCAGTGTGTCGCACGGGGCATCGGCAGGCGGCAGTGGCTCGGCCACCAGGGCCAGGCCCGCCGAGGTCATCACCGGCTCGGCCTGCGCGGCGATCACACTGACCGCATAGGGCAACGGCAAGCCCTGCTGGCGCGCCAGGTCATTGGCCGAGGCAAATACTTGCAAGGGCCCGGTGACGTCGAGCACCTGCACATTGGGAAAGGCGAGTACGTTGATGATTCTGGGCATGTTGGCGTAATTCGTGGGCTCAATGGCGTATGCGCCAAAGCCTAGGTGACTAGAGTGAAGCCGTCCATCCCTTTATCAGGAGCAGTCCCCATGACCTTGCAGATCGGCTTTTTGTTGTTCCCCGGCATCCAGCAACTGGACCTCACCGGGCCCTACGACGTGTTGGGATCGCTGCCGGATGTGAAGCTGCATCTGGTGTGGAAGGACCTCGCGCCGGTCACCTCCAGCACCGGCTTGGTGTTTACCCCCAGCACCACTTATGACGAGTGCCCGACGCTGGATGTGATGTGCGTGCCCGGCGGTTCTGGCGTCGGGGCATTGATGGAGGATGAGCAGACCCTGGCGTTTCTCAAGACACAGGCCCAGACCGCGCGTTATGTGACATCGGTGTGCACCGGCTCCCTGGTGCTGGGTGCCGCGGGCCTGCTGCGCGGGCGTCGCGCGACCACTCACTGGGCCTACCACGACCTGCTCGCACCGCTCGGCGCGATCCCGGTGCAGGAGCGCGTGGTGCGTGACGGCAACCTGTTGACCGGTGGCGGGATTACCGCCGGGATCGACTTTGCCCTGACCCTGGCGGCCGAGCTGTACAGCGAAGCGGCGGCGCAACTGGTGCAGCTGCAGATTGAATATGCCCCGGCACCGCCGTTCAATGCAGGCCGGCCGGAAACCGCGCCGCCGCATGTGTTGGAGGAAGCCCGCAAGCGCACCGCCGAGTCGCGCAAGACCCGGGGTGAAATCGTAGCACGGGCGGCGGCCAGGTTGGGTTAAGCGTTCGCCCGCCCGTGGCGGTCGGCGGGCACCAGATGCCCGATGGTGCCGTCCCCATACGCCCGCTCCACTTTGGAAATCACCACGTGATAACCGCCGTACCAGCGGCGGTATAGGCGCTTGGCTTCCAGGTGGGTCGGGTGGCTGGCAAAGGCGCGAATGGAGGCCTCGTCACGCCAGTAATAACTGGCGTTGATCAACCCGCCATCCGCCGAACGCCACGACTCGGCCCCCACGTATCCCGGCAGCCTTGCTGCCAGTGCGTCGATCAGATTCGTGAGGCGCTGGAACTCGTCATCCCGTTCGCCGGGCTTGTAGATAAAGGCTGCGATGTACATGGGTAACGTCCTTTTATGAGTGATGTTTCACGTCGGGCGAGACATCAATGCCAAGCGCACGGCCAGCACCATCAGCACGGTTGCCAGGCCCCATTTCTGTAAGCCTGCGCTCCCCGGTTTGCCGGCAAAAAACCGGCTAACCGCCCCGCCAAAAATCCCCAGCACGGCATGAAACACACCGCTGATCAGCGTCAGGATGATCCCCAGTTGCACCAGTTGCAGCGCGATGGGGCCCGCCTCGGGGCTGACGAATTGCGGCAGGAACACCATGAAAAACAGCAGCGCCTTGGGGTTGAGCAAACTGTTGAGCATTGCCCGCACAAACACCCGGCCCAGCGGCACGCGGCTGACGTGGGCCGTGTCCAGGGCGGGCGTTTTCTGCAGGGTCTTGAACACCAGCCACAGCAGGTACAACACCCCGGCGTAGCGAATCAGGTCGAAGGCTGGCGGCCAGCTGGCGACCAGAGCGGTCACGCCGGTTGCGGTCAGTGCCGTGAGCAGCAGATCCGCCACGCTGATGCCCAACCCGGATGCCACCCCGCCACGCCAGCCATAGGTCACACCGTGACTGATGACGAAGGCCATGTTCGGGCCCGGGGATAACAACAGCAGCAGGACTGCGCCAGAGAACACAGCCAGGGTTGCGAGGTCGATCATGCTCAAGCCATCCGCCGGGAAAGCCTGTAGATTAATCAGCCCACCTGATACAAACAAAAAATTGATCTAGATACACTTTACACAGGAACGCACCATGGCTCAGGTTCGCTACAAACTGATCGTCGATGAACTGGCCACGCGGATTCGCGCCGGCCAGTTGCCGCCGGGCACCCAGTTGCCGACCCTGCGTAGTCTGATGAACAGCCATCGCATCGCCCTCGCCACTGCCTTGCGGGTGTACAGCGAACTGGAGGCCAGCGGCCTGGTGGTGGGTGAACCGGGACGCGGGACGTTTGTGCGCGACACCACGTTGCTGCGGGGCATGGGCCTGGTGCAACAACCGCTGCAACCGGGCACCGTGGACCTGAGCCTCAACTACCCCTCGTTGCCGGGCCAGGCCGAGATGCTGCGCGACGGTTTGCGTGCCATTGCCGCCTCGGGCGACCTCGATGCGCTGCTGCATTCCGCGCCGCAGGGTGGACGCGCCCATGAACGACAGACCGCCGCGCGGCACCTGCGCAATCGGCAGATTCGCGTGAGTGGCGAGCAAGTGCTGATCGTCAACGGTGCGCAACAAGGCCTCGCCGTCAGCCTGATGGCGCTGCTGCAACCGGGGGATGTATTGGCGGTGGATGCGCTGACGTATCCCGGGTTGAAAACCCTGGTCCAGTCCCAGCGCATCGACCTGGAGCCGCTGCCGCAACCGGCTGGGCATACGGATCTGGATGCGCTGGAGGCTTTGTGCAAACGGCGCCCGGTGCGGGCTTTTTATTGCATGCCCACGTTGCACAATCCGCTGGGCACAGTGATGGGTGAAGCCGACCGGGAGCGCCTTGCAGCGTTGGCTGAACGCTACGATTTTCTACTGATCGAAGACGGCGCCTACGCCTTTCTCGCCGAGCCCGCACCGAAGCCGTTGTTTACTTATGCGCCGCTGCGCACGGTGTATGTGTCTGGCCTTTCGAAGAGTGTGGCGTCGGGGTTGCGGGTGGGGTTTATCGTCGCGCCCAAGGCGTGGGTGCCGGCGCTGGAGCAAGCGATCCGTGTCTCGACCTGGAGCACGCCGACGCTCACGGTGAACCTGGCGTGCCGCTGGATAGAATCCGGTGCAGTGGATGCACTGGAAGAGCACAAGCGCCAGGATGCGCGCCAACGCCAGGCGCTGGCCCGGGAGGTCTTGCGAGGGTGTGAGGTGATTGCGCATCCGGCGTCGTATTACCTGTGGCTGGTGTTGCCGGAAGGTCTGCGGGCGGATGCAGTGGTGGCTGCGCTTGAGGGCCAGGGTGTGCGGGTCACCAGTGCCGAGCCGTTTGCCTGTACGGCCCATGTGCCGCATGCGTTGCGGGTGGCGCTGGGGTCGATTGACTTGGCGACGTTGAGAATAGCCTTGGGGAAAATTCGCGAGGCAATTCGGATATGAATAAAGGGCCAGCAGGGTAAATCCCTTTGATTTGCGGGACATTTCCGAGACAATCTTTCGGCCTTGTGCCTGCCGGAACCGGTGGCTAGTCTTCGCCCCGTCACTGCTCATCAGTGATCGGGTTTAGTCGCCCGGATCCGAAAAGGCGCATGTCCCATCATGAGGTTTTATGGTGGCTGTGCGCAGGGCACCTTCGGGTGCGCCGGTTTTTCCTTTTCGGCCGGTCGACTAACCTGCGTACAGCCGCCACCCTACGTTTAGTCGCGAAGGGGTCGGCTCCTTAACCGAAAAGGAGTTACACCATGAATAAACCCGTCCCCGACCCACCCATCGACCTGCTCAAAAACCGCGCTGCCTTCAATCGCGCCCTCGAACATTACCTGCCCTCCCAGGGCTTCCATACCGTCAACGAAGACCTGAGCTTCGAAGACTCCCTGCTCTACACTGCCAGCCTGCTCAGCAGCGCCTCGGCCACCGCCCTCGACTGCGGCGAACTGCTGCAAAGCCCCGAGCGGGCAAAGTTGCTGGCGGTGTGGCATTTGCTGGAAATTGCCAAGACCACCGTCGACCGCTCGATTGAGTGTTTGCACCTGCGCAAGGCTTAGCCGCAACCCCGTCAAGCCTGTGTGGGTTTGTGCATCCGACCAAATCCACACGGCAACGATTGCCCAATCCTCTGGCCAACGCATAGAATGCGAACCGTTATCAATTAAGACGCCCGCGCCAGGATGCCCATGTCGAGCGACCACCCACTGGATCATGCCGCCATCGGCCAGCTCTACCATGCCCATCATTCCTGGCTGCGCGGCTGGTTGAGCCGGCGTACGGGCTGCCGTGAGCATGCCGCCGACCTGGCGCAGGAAACCTTCGTGCGCCTGCTCAATGCGCGCAAGCAGCAAGCCTTGCTGCAACCCCGGGCCTACCTGAGCAGCATCGCCCGCAGCCTGATGATCGACCAGTATCGCCGCCGCGAACTGGAGCGTGCCTATCTGGAGAGTCTCGCGCATTTCCCGCAAGTCGAGGTGCCGTCGGAAGAAACCCGCCTGCTGATCCTCGACAGCCTGGAGCGCATCGACCGCCTGCTGGACCAACTCAAGCCACGGGTGCGCGAAGCGTTTTTGCTGGCGCAACTGGACGGCCTGACCTGCCAACAGATCGCCCTGCGCCTGGGGGTGTCCAAGGCCACCGTGGAGCGCGACCTGGCCAAGGCACTGCATGCCTGTTATCGGTTGCGTTATGCCGAAGGCTAATCCGCCATTGGTGGACCAGGCGATCCAGTGGATGATCAAGCTGCGGTTCAATATTGCCGATGACGCCACCACGGCCGCCTTCGAACGCTGGCTTGAAACCAGTAGCGACCACCAGCAGGCCTGGCAACGGGTCTCGTCGATGAGTGACGAGTTTGCGCAGTTGCCGGCACAGGTCGGCCGCCATGCCTTGCAAGGTGCCCGCCAACGCATCAGCCGCCGTGAAGGGTTGAAGTTACTCGGGCTGTTCGCCGGTGCCGCAGGGCTGACATGGTTCGGCCGCGACTACACGCCATTGCCCGGCCTGCTGGCTGATTACCGCACCGCCACCGGAGAGCGGCGTTGGGTCGCCCTCGACGATGGCAGCCGTATCCAGCTCAACAGTGCCAGCGCCATCGACACAGTCTTCAACACCGAAAGGCGTCTGGTGCAGTTGCGCCAGGGTGAAATCCTGATCGACATGGGCGCCGACGGTAGCGCGCCACGGCCCTTCTGGGTGCAAACCCGCGACGGTTATCTGCGCGCCTTGGGCACCCGGTTCATGGTGCGCGAGGAGCCCCACGGCACCTTGCTCGCCGTGCAAAAAGGCAGCGTCGCGGTATTCGCCGACAGCCATCAGGCCAGCGCACGTGGCGTGATACAGCCCGGCGAGCAGGTGCTGTTTGATCGAAACGGCTTGCGTCCACCCGCCACCACGGGCCTGGATCCCTGGGCCTGGAGCGACGGTGTGATCAGCGCTCACAACATGCGTCTGGACGATTTCCTCGCGGAGCTGAGCCGTTACCGCATTGGGCTGGTGCGCTGCAGCGAAGCGGTCGCCGGCCTGCGTGTGTCCGGGACTTACCAGTTGGACGATACCGATCAGATCCTGACCCTGGTGGCACAGGCACTGTCGGTGAACATCACCTATCGCAGCCGTTATTGGGTGACCGTCGCAGCTCGTGCATGACCTTCCGAAAATAAATGAGGTGAATTCTCATCTTCGCTCGACCTGTAAGGAAAGGCCGATCAACAGGCCGATTCTGTCCACTTCCTTCAGGAGCATTCCGCGGTCATGCAAGCGTTCCCCTCCAAGCGTTCTCCCCTCAAGCATGCGGTGCACGCCGCCCTGCTCGGTGCCTGCCTGAACGGCAGCGCCCTGCCCCTGGCGGTCATGGCGCAAACGCCTGCCAGCGACACCCAGGCCCGTGACTGGAACATTGCACCCGGCCCATTGGCCACCGTGCTCGACCAGTTTGCGCGCCAGGCGAGTATCAGCCTGTCCTATGACGCCACCAGCGTCGCCGGCAAGACCAGCCCCGGCCTCAACGGCGCGCTGGACAGCCAACAGGCCTTGAGCCAATTGATCCAGGGCCAGGGCTTGCAAGCCCAACGCCAGAGCAACAACACCTGGCTGCTGTTGCCGCAAGTCGCGGACACCGGCGCGCTGAACCTGGGTGCCACCACCGTGACCGGCGAACACCTCGGCGTCACCACTGACGGCAGCGGTTCCTACACCACTGGCGCCGTGACCATCGGCAAGGGCGCCCACAGCCTGCGGGAAACACCGCAATCGGTCAGCGTCATGACCCGCAAGCTGATCGACGACCAGAACATCACCACCATCGATCAATTACTGGAACACACCCCGGGCATCACCACCTACGACTCACCTATGGGTGGCAAGTATTTCTATTCCCGTGGTTTCAAGATGCTCGGCCAATACCAGTTCGACGGTGTGCCGTTGGACATCGGCAAAGACTACGTACAGGCCGACAGCTTCACCGCCAACATGGCGATCTATGACCGGGTGGAAGTGCTCAAGGGCGCGGCCGGTATGCTCAAGGGCGCCGGCACCGCCAGTGGTGCGGTGAACTTCGTGCGCAAGCGGCCACAAGACAAACCCACCACCAGCCTGTCGCTGTCTGCCGGCACCTGGGACAACTACCGCGCCGACGTCGATACCGGCGGCCCGCTCAATGACAGCGGCACCGTACGCGGCCGCGCCGTGGTCAGCCAACAGAACCGTGGCTCGTACATGGACGTCTCCAAGCGCCAGGACCAAGCTGTTTACCTCGCACTGGATGTTGACCTCTCGCCTGACACCACCCTGGGCATCGGTGCCAGCTACGAAGATGTCGATGCAACGCCCTGCTGGGGCGGTGTGCCGCGCTACAGCGACGGCAAGAGCATCGGCCTGAGCCAATCCACCTGCCTGGGCCAGGCCTGGAACGACTGGCAGAGCCAACGCACTACGCTGTTTGCCGACCTCACCCACCACTTCAACGACGACTGGCAACTCAAGGTCACGGCGGTGAACAGCCGCAACCTGCAAGACATCAAATACGCCGCCAGCCAAGGCACCGTGAAGTACGGTGATCCGGCGCCAACCGCCGAGATGTACGCCGCGCTGTTTGACTACGACCACCGGGATTTCGGACTGGATGCCTACCTGGACGGTAAGTTCGAAGCGTTCGGTTTGCAGCATGAACTCATCATCGGCGCCAATGGCAGCCGTGGCACCCAGGACGATGTCTACGCGATCCGCAGCCTGCCCGACCGGCAAAGTATCTTCCTGCCCAACCACCACTTCCCGCAGCCCGCCAACGATACCTTCTGGCCCAACATGTACCGGGGCGGCACCGTCAAGGAAACCGCCACCCAGTACGGTACCTACGCCACTTTGCGCCTGAGGCTGGCCGAGCCATTGATGGTGGTGCTCGGCAGTCGCGTCAGTTGGTTCGAAAACCGCCGCCAGTCGAATAACCTCGCCTGGGGCGAATGGGCCCTGCAGGATGCACGCACCAAGGAAACCGGTGAAGTCACGCCGTTCGCCGCGGTGATCTATGACCTCGACGACAACCTTTCGGTGTACGCCAGCTACGCCGATATCTTCCAGCCACAAAGCTCCAACGCCACGGTGACCGGCGCTGCCCTCAAGCCCAAAATCGGCGAAAACTACGAGCTGGGCATCAAGGGCGAATGGTTTGAGGGGCGCCTCAACAGCTCGCTGGCATTGTTCCGCGCTATCGAGAAAAACGCCGCCGAAACCGACTACACCACCCAATGCGGTACCTCGGCAGACGGCTATTGCTACACCGACACTGGCAAGGTTCGCGCACAAGGTGTCGAAGCCGAGTTGAGTGGCGAGTTGCTGGAACGCTTGCAAGTGGCGGGCGGCTACACCTACACCCAGACCAAGAACCTCAACAACATCAACAGCGCCGCCATTGGCGCGGTTGCAAACAGCTACGTGCCGCGACACATGCTGCGCTTGTGGGGCGATTATCAGTTGGACGGCACACTGTCGAAATGGAGCGTCGGCACCGGCGTCAACGCCCAGAGCAGCAACTACCGAATTCAAGGCATCAAACTGGAACAAGCCGGTTATGCGGTATGGAATGCGCGGTTGGCGTACCGGGTTGATGACACATGGACGGTGGCGCTGAACGGTAACAATCTCTTCGACAAAAATTACTATCAGACGGTGGGAACGGCCGACTGGGGTAATTTCTACGGCGAACCGCGCAACTTTACCGTCAGTTTGAAAGGCAATTTTTAAGGTTAGTACCGCCTCAATGTGGTGACGGACTCACGTCCTCACCACTCGTCGCTTGTCCCCGAAAAACCCCGCATCCGACCTCCGTCAAAAAAAGGTTTTCCTCAGCCGCAGGAAATTTCCTAAATTTGTTCCTACACTCCAAAACGCCAGCATTTTGTTCCGGGAAAACCCGGAAATCCGACCAAGACAGTCAACAAACTGTCACGCTGAAGAGCACCTGACGTGTCTAGACCGAAGTTCTTATAAAAAAGTCAAAACCTTGACGAGCGACGAAAAGGGAACCATCATTTAGCCATTACCCCGCAAATTCCCTGCAGATAGATAGGTAATTGCGTATTACCCAGCGAAGTAACCGTTCGTCTGGCGCCACTTATAAAGCAAGCCCTGCCTTTATGGATGAGCAGCCGAACAAGGAAGCCCTGGTGTGCAATGAGGGATGTTTTTATGCGCGAGAAGTCGTCAGTCGACAGCCTGTTTTTGACCCGGGCCGGTTTCATTGAGTTCTTTGTTGTTTTCGTAAAATTGATGCACGGCCTCACCGCCGTTTTTCCAGCACTGATCCTGCTGTTTTATCCAGACCCGATGGCCCCCGAACTGCGCGCGCACTTTCTCGGCTTGCTGCTGTTTTTCGCGATCCTGACGATCATTCTGTTCCAGGCCATGGGGGTTTACTCCGAGGAGCTGTTCAGCAACCGCCTGCGGTTTCGCACCATGCTGGTGGCCTGGTCCGCGGCCTTTTGCATCCTGCTGTTCATGTACCAGATTCTGCTGATGTTCCCGCAGTTGAGCCCGCGCAACCTGGCGTTCTGGTTTATCACCAGCCTGGCGTTGTTCGGGCTGGAGCGGATCGTGATGCTGCGCCTGTTCCGCAACCTGATGGCCAGCGGCAAATACCTGCAACGCACGGTGATCCTCGGCTTCACCGACACCGCCGTGCACGTGGCCGACCACTTGCAGCGCAACGGCGATATCCGTTCCGGACTGATCGGTTTTATCGACGACCGCACCGAGCGCATCCCCAAGGAACTGAGCAACCTGCCGCTGCTGGGCAACACGCGCGACCTGGAAAAACTGATCCGCTCCGAGCAGGTCAACCAGGTGATGATTACCCTGCCCTGGGCCGCCGAACAGCGGATCAACGGGCTGGTAAAGCGCCTGCGGCAGATGTCGGTCAACGTCATGCTGGTGCCCGACATGGCGGCCCTGCGCTATGGCCACAGCCGTATCACCGATGTGGGCGGCATCCTGATGTTCAACACCTCCCACGTGCCGCTGCGGGGCTGGTCGCCGTTTATCAAGCGCTGTGAAGACCTGATCCTGGCAACCCTGGGCCTGGTGGCACTGTCGCCGATCATGCTGATCACGGCGATTGCCATCAAGCTCGACTCCAAGGGCCCGGTGCTGTTTCGCCAGAACCGGTTTGGCTACAACGACAACGTGATCCGGGTGTTCAAGTTCCGCTCGATGTACGCCGAGATGAGCGACTTCAACGCCGACCGCCAGACCACCCGCGGCGACCCGCGCATCACCCGCGTGGGCCGGATCATTCGCAAGACCAGCATCGATGAGCTGCCGCAGCTGTTCAACGTGCTGCTGGGCAACATGTCGATGGTCGGCCCGCGCCCGCATGCCACCGCGACCAAGGCCGCCGGCGTGCCCTACGAAGTTGCCGTGAGCGAGTACAGCTCGCGCCACCGGGTAAAACCGGGCATCACTGGCTGGGCGCAAATCAACGGCTATCGTGGTGAAACCGACACCCTGTTCAAAATCCAGAAACGCGTTGAGTACGACCTGGAGTACATCTCGAAGTGGTCGGTGTGGTTCGACTTGTACATCGTTTTCATGACGGTCCCGGCCGTCCTTTCGACCAAGGAAGTCTATTGATGAACACCCTCAACGGCTTGATTCCCTGCATCATTTCCGGTGGTTCGGGCACCCGGCTGTGGCCGGTGTCGCGGCAGAACATGCCCAAGCCTTTCATGCGCATGCGTGATGACCAGAGCCTGCTGCAGAAGACGTTCCTGCGGGCCAGTCACCTGCCGGGTGTGGAAAGCGTGCTGACGGTGACCAACCGCGACCTGCTGTTTCGCACCCTCGATGACTACCGCGTGGTCAACAAGGCCCATCTGGCCCTTGACCTGTTGCTTGAGCCTTTCGGGCGCAACACCGCCGCCGCCATCGCCGTGGCCGCCCTGCATGTACAGGAAAACTTCGGCAGCGAGGCACAGTTACTGATCCTGCCTGCCGACCATCTGATTCTTGATGAAAGCGCCTTCGCCGATGCCGTCACCCAGGCCCGCGAACTGGCGGAAGCCGGCTACCTGGTGACGTTCGGCATCCAGCCCGACCACCCGGAAACCGGCTTCGGCTATATCGAACAAGGCGAGGCGCTGGGCCAGGGGTTCCGGGTCAAGCGCTTCGTCGAGAAGCCCGACCTGGCCACCGCCCAGGGCTATCTGGACGGCGGCAAGCACCTGTGGAATGCCGGGATGTTCTGCTTCAAGGCCGGTACATTGCTGGAGGAACTGGCGCTGCACGCCCCCGCCGTGCTGGACGCCGCCAAGGCCGCCCTCGAGCACGGCCACAGCCTGAACAACAACAGTTGCCGTCAGCGCGAGCTGAACGCTGAAGGTTTCGGCGCGGCGCCCGACATCTCGATCGACGTGGCGCTGATGGAAAAATCCGCGCAAGTGGCGGTGGTGCCCTGCGACATCGGCTGGAGTGATATCGGTTCCTGGGACGCGGTGCGCCAACTCACCCCCAGCGACGCCAACGGCAACCAGGTCAATGGCCAGGCGATCCTGCATGACGTGCACAACTGCTACATCGACTCGCCCAAGCGCGTGTTGGGCGCAGTGGGCGTGCGCGACCTGATCGTCGTCGACACCCCGGATGCGATCCTGATTGCCGACGCCAAACGCAGCCAGGACGTGCGCTACATCGTCGCCGAGCTCAAGCGCCAGGACCATCCGGCATTCAGCCTGCACCGCACCGTCACCCGGCCATGGGGCACCTACACCGTGCTGGAAGAAAGCAGCCGCTTCAAGATCAAGCGCATCGTGGTCAAGCCCCAGGCCTCGCTGTCCCTGCAAATGCACCATCACCGCAGCGAGCACTGGGTAGTAGTCAGCGGCGCGGCGATGATTACCAACGGCGACCGTGAATTCCTGATCAACGCCAACGAGTCCACCTACATTCCGGCCGGGCACAAGCACCGCCTGACCAACCCCGGCATCATCGACCTGGTGATGATCGAGGTGCAGAGCGGCGAGTACCTGGGCGAAGACGACATTGTGCGTTTTGACGACATCTACGGCCGGGCTCCGGCCGAAGTGAAGAAGTGATGCGTACCGCCCTGATCATCCCGACCCGCAACGCTTCCAGCCACCTCGACCGGCTGCTGCCGGCGCTGCGCATGCAAACCCTGCAACCGGACGAAACCCTGGTGGTCGACAGCGCTTCCAGCGATGACACCGTGGCGCGTTTTCGCGAGTTCGGCGCACGGGTCGAAGTGATCGATGCCAAGGACTTCAACCATGGCGGCACCCGCCGCTGGGCCAGCGAGCAAGTCGACGGCGACGCGCTGATCGTGATGACCCAGGACGCGATCCCCGCCGAACCCGAGACGTTCGCCAACCTGGTGGGCGAACTGGAACTGGACCCGCTCAACGGCGTCGCTTACGGCCGCCAGTTGCCGCACCCGGATGCCGGCGTGCTGGGCGCCCAGTCACGCCACTTCAATTACCCGCCGCAAAGCCGCAGCAAAAGCCTGGCTGATGCGCCGGAGCTGGGGATCAAGACCTGCTTCAGCTCGGATTCGTTTTCGGTGTACCGGCGCAGCGCCCTGCAAGCCGTCGGTGGCTTCCCCGCGGATGTGATCGGCAGCGAGGACGCCTACGTCGCCGCCCGCATGCTGCTGGAAGGCTACAAGGTGCGCTACGCCGCCACCGCCCTGGTCTATCACTCCCACGATTACCGTCTCATGGATGAGTTTCACCGCTACTTCGACATTGGCGTTTTCTACGGCCGCGAGCCGTGGATCCGCCAGGCTTTTGGCGATGCCGGCGGTGAAGGTAAACGCTATGTACTGGCCGAGCTTCGAGCGTTACGCGAAGCCGGTGCATTGCACCGCGTACCCGAAGTACTGGTGCGCAGCGCGTTCAAATTGCTCGGCTACCGGCTGGGCCATCTGGAGCGCCAGCTCCCCCTCGCCCTCAAGCGGCGCATCAGCATGTTCCCCGGTTATTGGAGGTGAGCATCATGACCTACAGGAAGACCCCTTTGATGAAACGAACCTTGCTCGTCCTGGCCATGATGGCATTGGCCGCCTGCAATACGCCCGCGCGGATCGTCGCGCCCGATGGCAAGACGGTGGACGAGGGCAAGCAGGCCCTCGATCGCATGGCCCAACTGCCACCGGCGGTGGAGCGGATCCGCATCGGCGACCAGTTGCGGATTGTCCGCGATGCCGGGGAAATGCCAACCCTGTCGGCGTTCAACGTCAGCACGATTTACGAGCTGACGCTGTACACCGTGCAGAACGACGGCAAGATCAACTATCCCTTCCTGGGGCCGATCCAGGTGGCGCGGCGCACGCCGGCGGAAGTCGCCGCCGAGCTGAGCCAGAAACTCGCACCGGTGTATCGCGAGCCTCGGGTGACGGTGAACATCAACCAGGCGCCGGGCAACACGGTGATCGTCGGCGGCGCGGTATTAAACCCGTCGGCTGTCTCCATCGCCACGGCCCCGACCATGGAGCAGGCGATTCTCGGTGCCGGCGGCGTGAGCTCGGTGGGCAACGCGAGCATGGTCGCCCTGCTGCGTGAAGATGGCCAAGGCGTCTACCACGCCTACTTCCTCGATTTCAGCCAGTACCTGAAGAACGGCGCACTGGGCCGCAAGCCCGTGGCGCTGCAACGCGGTGACGTGGTGTTTGTACCCAAGTCCAACGTCGGCGAACGGATCCAAGGCGTGGACACTTACCTGAACCAGCTGATTCCCTTCACCAAATCCATTGGTGTGGGCTACAGCTACACCACGAACCACTAAAGGAGCGACATCCCATGATCGAGATCCGTTCTTTTCGTGATCTTCTGCGTCTGTTCTTCATCTTCAAGCACGAGTTCAAACTGGCGGCGATTGCCGCGCTGGTGATCATTTTGCTGGGGGCGTTCCTGCTGCCGGCCAAGTATGAATCCACCGCGCGATTGCTGGTAAAACCAGGACGTGACTCGACGATGCCGATCGAGGTCGACAACCGTCAGCCGATCGTCATGCCGAGTACCCAGCGCGACCCGATTGTCGACGAAGAGCGCCTGCTGACCGGCCGCCCTATCGTGCGTGCAGTGGCCGAGCATTACCTGGACGTGATGGACAAGATGCAGCCGCCGGAAGGCGTGTGGAAGCGCACCAAGTGGTACGTCAAGAAAGGCATCAGTGCCGTATTTGACGGTGTGCGAGTGGTGCTGGAAACCGTTGGCATCGTCGAAGAAACCACCCCGGTGGAACGCCTGGCGAAAAGCCTGGAGAAAAACTTCGAAGTGACCCACGCCATCGGCTCTACGGTGATGGACATCAGCTTCCGCTGGGATGACCCGCAAATCGCCCAGGCGGTGGTCAAGGATTGGGTCGAGACCTACATCGACGAGCGCACCCAGGCGTTGGGCCGCAAGAGCCTGTATGCGTTCTATGAAGGCCAGGTGTCTTCCAGCGCTGCGCAGATCAAGAGCTACAAGGAGCAGATCCTCGCGCACTTGAACGACATCGGCGCCTCGAGCATCACCGATCGCCTGGAAGACTTGTCCGAGCGGATTAACGTGCTGCGTGGCGAGGTGTTCAACTCCACTCGGCTGATCGCTTCCTCCGACGTGGCGTTGCAGAGCACCCGTGACCAACTCAAGGGCCAGCCCAAAGAGGTGACCACGGTTCGCCAGATTGCGTTGAACCCGCAGCAACAAGACTTGCGTCGCCTGCTGAACCAGAAGCTCCTGGAAAAAGCTGACATGATGCGTACCTATACGGATAACGCGCCGCCGGTCAAAGCCCTGGACGCTTCGATCCGTGCCATGCAGGCCCAGGTCGCCGGTGAAAGCGACACGGTGCAAAGCTCCGAGAACCGCGCGCCGAACACCCTGGAAATCCACCTGCAACGGGTACTGCTGGATGAGACCAGCCGCAACCAGTCGCTGCGTACACAGTTGGTGCAACAGCAGAAACAACTGACTGAACTGGAAGCCCAGCGCAAGGACGCCCTGGCCATCGAGCCGGAACTGGCGCGCCTGGCCCGTGAGTTGAACGGCACCGAGAAAAACTACGCGCTGTATGTCGACAGCCTGGAAAAATCGCGGATCGACCGCGAACTGGACAAGAGCCAGATCAGTAACATCGCGGTGATCGAAGAAGCCACCCTGAACCCTGGGCGCGTCTTCCCGAAAACCCTGCTGATGCTGTTGCTGGCGATCCCGTTCTCCATCGTGGTCGGCTTGCTGGTGATCTACCTGTGCTACCTGCTGGATCAACGGATCCACGACGGCGGCCTGGTGGAAGGCAAATTCGGCCTGCCGCTGTGGACCACGCTGCCGGAGTTGGACACCAGCACCGCGCAAAGCACCAACGCCTTCAACGCGAGCATCTATCGCCTGTATGGGTTGCTGCCGCTGGAGCGTATTGCCGAACAGGGCCTGACCCTGGGGCTGACCTCGGCACGGCACGGTGAAGGCGTGAGCTTTATCGTCGAACAGTTGCGCCAGTTGCTGGAAGAGAACGGCGTGCGGGTGCGGATCGGCGGGGTTGAGCCGGCGATTCCGGGCCAGGTGGTACTGCTGGATGCTTCGGCGCTCCTAGACAATCGTGATGCGTTCATCAACCTGCGCCGTGCCGACCTGATTGCGCTGGTAGTGGAAGCGCAAAAAAGCACGGTACCGGTGGTGGAACACGCACTGTCGATCCTCACCACGGCGTTCGGCAAGGTCGATGGCATTATCATCAACCGCCGCAAGTTCGAGGTACCGGTCAAGGTGCTGAAAACCATCGCCAAATACCGGGGTTCGTTCTGATGCGCATCGCCCTGCTCGCTCCCCTGCCGCCGGAAAAGAACGGGATCGCCGACTACGCGAACCACTTCAAGACGGCACTGGAGCAACTGGGCGTCGAGGTGGCTACGCCCTTGACGGGCGTGGTCGGCAGCACGGCGGCGATCAAGCAAGCCATTGCCGGTTTCGACTGGCAGGGTGTTGACCTGGTCCACGCCGAGCTGGGCGGCGGGCGGCTGGGGGAGTTCCTGGCCCTGCGCGAATTGCGCAAGGCCTACCCCGCCCTGCCGTTGACCGCCACGGTGCATGACCCGGAACGCATGGTCTGGCGGCGCGAGCAATTGCCCTTTCCGCTGAACCTGCTGGAATCCTTGCCCAGCCCATTGCCCCAGGCGGCAGTGGTGCTGGCCGATCCCTTGACCCTGCGCGAAGAACGTCACGTCGCCCAGGGCCTGACCCGGCTGGTGACCCTCACCCGCCTGGGCGCCGACTGCCTGACGGCGCGCATGCAATTGCCCGCCGGCAAGGTGGCGGTGATCAACCACGCCAACCTGGATATCCCGCCGGTGGCCTTGCCGCCGCTGGACACGCTGCACCTGTTGTATTTCGGTTTTATCTACCGTGGCAAAGGCATCGAAGACCTGTTGCAGGCCCTGGCCGCCGCCTTCGAAAAAGCCCCCGAATTGCGTGACCGTGTGCGCCTGACCCTGGCCGGTGGCACTGCCGCCGAAATGGCGTTTGGCACAGGCGGCAATTACCTGGAGCAGTTGAACAGCCAGATTGCCGAACTCGGCCTGGCAGGCTCCATCGACTGGCGGCTGAATTTGCCGGCCAGCGAGATCCCGCAGACGATCCAGGCGCACCATGTGATGGTGCTGCCGTATCGCGAATCGAAAAAGCTCGGCCTGCTGGGCCGCCAGCGCGGCACCAGCGGCGCATTGTCCTGGGCTGCCGCCTGCGGGCGCGGCGCGATCACCTCCGATGCCAGGGCGTTTGCCGAGGAAGTCGCCAGCGGCAATGGCGCCATCTATCCACAAGGCGATGTAGCCGCCTTGAGCGAACAACTGCTGCGGCTCGCACGCAACCCGCACATGGCCACGGACTGGGCCGCACGCGCCGCCGCCATAGGCCGCGAACGGTTGTGGCCAGTGACCGCGCAGAAGTTCGCGAGCCTGTTTGAGCAAACCGTTGCAGGAGGCAACCATGGCGCGTAAACGGACTTACCTCGCTACCCTCGCAGTCGTCGCTGCGCTGGGTTTGACCGCCTTTCTCTGGGGCCGCCCGGCCGATGCCGAGAGCCATGTGCTCAAGGGCAGCAAAGAGGTCGTGTGGAAGGACTTCCTGGGGGTGAACGCGCAGTTCCTGTGGTTCAGCCCCGAGCGTTATCAGAAGCAGATCGACCGCCTCAAGGCCCTGGGCCTGGAGTGGGTGCGCCTGGACCTGCACTGGGACCAGCTGGAAACCGCCGAGAACCAGTACAACGTCGCGACCCTCGACGAACTGGTGAACAAGCTGCAGCAGAACCAGATCAAGTCGGTGTTCTACCTGGTGGGCTCGGCGAAGTTCGCCACCACCGCGCCCGCCTCCTCGCCGTACCAGGACCAGTTCCCGCCCAAGGACCCGAATATCTTCGCCAACCGCATGGCATTGCTGGAACAGCGTTACCCCAGCGTAGATGCGTGGCAGGTGTGGAACGAACCGAACCTGCTGGGGTTCTGGCGCCCCGCCGCCGACCCGGCCGGCTATGCGAACCTGTTGCAAGTCACCGCCGCCGCGTTGCGGGTGGTGAACCCGAACAAACCGGTGGTGGCCGCCGGCATGGCATTCTTCAGCGAAATGCCCAACGGCCAGAACATGCTCGACGGGCTGCTGCAACTGGGCGTGCCGAGCCTGAATACCATCATGTCCTATCACCCCTACACCCAATTGCCCGAAGGCAACACGCCGTCGAACCTCGACTTTGTCGAAAAAACCAGCGCCCTCAACCAGAAGCTGCGGGCGGCCGGGGTGAATACCCTGTGGAGCACCGAGTGGGGCTGGTCGACCTACAAAGGCCCGAAAGAGGTGCAGGACTTCATCACCACCCAGGGCCAGGCCGACTACATCGTGCGCCGCGTCGCGCTGATGAGCGCGCTGGATTTCGACAAGATCTTCCTGTTCACCCTGAGCGACCTGGACCAGCGCGCCAGCGTGCGCGACCAGAGTTATGGCTTGCTCGACATCGACGCCAACCCCAAGCCGTCGTACACCGCGCTGCAGAATTTCCTGCAGGTGAGCGGGCCCAAATTGACCCCCGGCGACCCACCCACCGCCGATCAGTTGCCCGATGGCCTGTTCAGCATCGGCTGGTCCCGTGCCGACGGGCGCAAAGTGTGGTTTTTCTGGTCGGCCCGTGGCGGCAGCGCGCACTTGCCGGGCATGACCACCGCCACTTTGTATGACCCGTTGCGCGGCACCGAAACACCCTTGAGTGGCACCAATGGACTGGACGTACCGGTCAAGCCGAACCTGCAAATTCTGTTATGGGATTGAAGCCACCCATGCGCATCCTCTGGATCCTGCCCTACTCGCCTTGGCCCGCTACCAGCGGCGGCAAGACGCGCCAGTTTCATTTGCTGCGCAGCCTGGCTGCGCGCGGGCATCGGATCACCTTGCTGCTGCATGACAAACATGCGGTATCGCTGACGGATCGCCACGTGCTGGAAGCCTTTCTGGAACAGGTGATCATCCTCCCCCGGCGCCCGCTGCGCAGCCTGAAGACCCTGCTGGCCGGGCTGTTTGCGCCGTACCCGTTGCTGGCCAGTGTGAATGGCCTGTCGGGTGAACTGCAGGACACCTTCGAGCGCTTGCTGACCGAGCATTGGGACGTGGTGCAGATCGAACATACCTACACCTTCCAGCCTTACGAAGCTGCATTGGCCCGTCGCTCCCAGCCGTTTGTGCTGACCGAGCACAATGTCGAATCGTCCCTCGGCGCCGCGACTTACGACCGCCTGCCCGGCTGGGCGTTGCCGTTCATACGCTACGATCAATGGCGCTACGGCCGCTGGGAACACCGGGTGATGCGCCAGGCCGCGCAAGTGGTCGCCGTGACCGACGCCGACGCCCAGACCCTGGCGCAGATTGCCGGCAAGCCGGTACCGGTGGTGGTCAACGGGGTGGATTGCGCGCACTTCGCTGCTGCCCGACCCGACCCGACGACCCGCCGCGTGCTGTTTCTGGGCAACTACGAATACGCGCCCAACGTCGATGCCATCGAGTGGGCACTGGATGAGATCCTGCCGAAAGTGTGGGCCCGCTGCCCCGACGCACGCATGAGCGTCTGCGGTTTCGGCATGCCGGAAAGCTGGCGCGAACGCTGGAAGGACGGACGCATCGAATGGCAGGGTTTTGTCTCCAACCTGCTGGCCCTGCAATCGAGTTGCTCGGTGTTTCTGGCGCCGTTGCGCCATGGCGGCGGCTCCAAGCTCAAGGTGCTTGAAGCCCTGGCCGCCGGCCTGCCGCTGGCGAGTACCGACCAGGGCGTGTCCGGCCTGGACCTGGTGGAAGGCCTGGATTACCTCGGCGGCCAGACCGCTGAAAGCCTGGCCGACGCCGTGGTGCGCCTGCTGCAACAGCCTGAAATCGCAGCCCCCATGGGCGAAGCCGGTCGCGCCTATGTGCGCCGTGCCCATGACTGGAGCGTCGCCGCCAGCCAGCTGGAGCAGGTGTACGCGCAACTGTCGCCCCAGAGCCAAAAGGAGCCGGCATGCGCATAGGCCTCGATTACCGCACCGTCGGCACCTCGCCGCAATCAGGCATCAGTCGCCAGGTGTACGCCCTGGAAGATGCCCTGCGCACCCTGCCCGGCATCGAGCTCGAACGCTTCAGCGTCGCGCCGCTGGGGGATGAGCTGCGCCTGAACGTGCATTGCCCGGACTGGGGCTGCGCCAAGACCGCCATGCACCAGCCGCACCAGCGCCTGCGTTTCGAGGCGGGCTACCTGCCCAAGGCGCTGCGCAATGAGCATATCGATGTGTACATCAGCACCTTCAATATGGGCCTGCCGCTGCCGCCCAAACCCCAGGGCCTGCGCACCGTGGTGCTGCTGCATGACCTGTTTCAGATCACCCTGGACAACTATCACGCCAACCGCCTGAAGGCGCTGATCTACAAGGCCAGTGATCGGCTGTCGATCACCTATGCGGTGCACACGGCAGACCGGGTGTGGACGCCTTCGCAGTACAGTGCCGACGAAACCGCGCGGCTGTTTCCCAAGGCGGCAGGCAAGATTCGCGTGTTGCCCAACCAGGTGGTCGGTTTTGTCGGACTGCCGGCGGACCTCTCGGCCCGGCAACTGCCCGAGCGCTACTGGCTGCTGGTGGGTACCCGGGAATTGCGCAAGAACGTGCCGTTCCTGGTGGACGCCTGGCAGCAAGCGCGCAGCCAGTCGCCGAGCGTGCCGGAACTGGTGCTGGTGGGCAGCCTGGAGCATTTGCCCGAAGCACAACGCAACTACCCGGGGATACGCGCCTTGAGCGGCGTATCCGACGCTGAATTGCACGGGCTCTACCGCAAGGCCTTGCGCCTGTGGCAGCCTTCCTACGCGGAAGGCTTTGGCTTGCCGGTAATCGAAGCCCTGAGCGTCGGCACTCCGGTGGCGGTGGCCAGCGGTACCTCGCTGGACGAAATCACCCCGCCGCTGGCACCGCGGTTTTCACCCACGGACGGCGCGGCGCTGGTGCAATTGATGCTGCACCTGGCCGACCAACCCGTCGAACAACCACCTGAACAGTTACGCAGCTGGGCCGAACGCTTCAACCACCAGGCCTACCGTCGGCGCCTGGCCGAACTGATCGAGGAATTGAATTGAGAATCTCACTGGGTAGCCTCGTCGCCATCGTCTTCGGCCTGCTGTTTGGTGGGTTGATCCTGTTTCTTTCCCCGGTCAAGGCCGTGCTGGCAGTGATCGGCCTGGCCGCTGCCGTGACGATTCTGCGGTTCCCGTTCTGGGGGCTGCTGCTGTTCGCCCTGGTGGCGACGTTCATGCCCTACTCCACCCTCAACCTGGGGATTCGCAGTACGGTCAGTGAGGCGCTGATCGCCCTGACCTGGGCGGCGGTGATCTGGCACGGTTTCCTCTCGCGCCTGCCGGCCGCCCCACCGCTGTCGCGGCGCCCTACCGACCGCATGTTGATGTGGCTGATGATCTTCACAGTGGTGCCGTTTATCGTCGGCCAGGTCAGCATCACCGCCGAGGCCAGCGGCGTGGCGAACTGGTTGCGTTGGCTGCTGAACCTGTCGGTGCTGTTCCTCGCCGCCAAGCTGCTGGTTGAACAGAAGAACCGCGAAGCCCTGGTGATCGCCTTGTTGCTGGGCACACTGGCGATGCTGGTGATGTCCATCGGTGTATTTATCCGCTCGCGCTCGGCCTCGGGCATGTTGCCGATCCTGACCCTGATGAACTACGGCAGCCTCGACACCCTGTCCCTGGGCCTGGGTGCCATGGCCTCGCGGATGGGTTCGCCATGGATGCACCCGAATGCCACCGGCGGGATCATGGCGCTGCTGCTGCCATTGGCGTTCTGCTACGGCATCACCAACACCGGCTGGAAACGCGGTCTCGGCCTGGGCGTTGCCTGCCTGGGTGCGGCGGCCCTGCTGTTGGCCAGTAGCCGGGGGGCGATGGTCAGCCTGGCGCTGGTGCTGATCTGGATGGCGTCGCGACGGGTGCCGTACACCGGGCGTTTGCTGATGATCGGCGTGGCGTTGGCCGTGGCGCTGGTGCTGTCGTACCCACCGTTGCAGGAACGTCTGGCGACAATCTTTTCGGCGCAGAACGCGAGTACCGAAGTGCGCTTTGACGAATACCGCATGTTCCCCCAGGCCGTGGCCAGTTACCCGCTGGGCATTGGCTTCAAGGTTGACCCTCCAGTGCCGGGTACGCACCTGCTGGGGATTTCCAACCTGTGGCTGAATTTCGTCTACAAGACCGGGGTGATCAGCATGCTGCTGTTTATCGCAGTGACCTGGCGCTGGTGGCGCGAGTCCCGTCCGGAAATCGGCCCGATCCGCCTGACCAAGGACAATGCGATCTGGCTGGGTAGCACGGCGGGGATTCTGTCGGCGCTGGTCAGCGGCTTTTTCGACCACTACTTCAGCTTCGCCCTGGTGATGATTGCGCTGTTCTGGCTGATGGTGGGGATCAACGTGCTGGAGGCGCGGCGGCTGTTTCCGGCGCGTCTGCCAAAGGTCAAGACCGTGGCGCACCGCAAGCCTGTGCTCGATAGCGTCGGGCCCTAGGCATGCTCGGATCGGCGTTCTGGTTGACCCTGGCAACCTTGCTGGGGCTGTGCCTCGGGTTTGCCCGTGAGTGGTTGCTGGTGGCGGCGTGGGGTGCGGGCGAGCGCAGCGATGCGTTCCTGATCGCGCTGTTCTTGCCCGAAGCGTTACGCATGTCCCTGGCCGGGGGTGTGCTGAGTGCCGCCGCCCTGCCGCTGTACCTGCAACGCAAGGAAGGCGAGCGCCTGGACTGGCTGGCGGTGGTGTTCCCGGCGCTGTTGCTGATCGCCCTGGTGACCAGCCTGCTGCTGACGTTGCTGGCGCCATGGCTGGTGCAACTGCTCGGCCCGGGGCTGGCGGCGACGGCCACCAGCCTCGCCAGCAGCAACTTGCAGATTCTCGCCTGGAGTGTGCCGGGGCTGATGCTGCATGCGCTGTTCAGTATTCCGCTGCAGGCCAGCGAGCGCTTTGTGGTCGCGGGGCTCGGCTCGTTGCTGTTCAACCTGCCGCCGGTGACCTACCTCGCCCTCGCCGGCACCGCCACGCAACCGCACTCGCTGGCGTTGGCCTGCCTCACCGGCAGCCTGCTGATGCCCCTGGCGCTGTTGCCGTCGATGCTGCGCCTGGGCTGGCGGCCGTGGCGGCTGCGGGCTTCGACATTGGAATTGCGCGAGCTGGGCGCACGCATAGGCCCGCTGCTTTTAAGCAACGGCGCCAGCCAGGGTTTGGCGTTGATTGAACGGCTGGTGGCGTCCTTGCTGGGTGAAGGTGCGGTGACCTGGGTCAACCTGGCCCGCAAGCTGATGAACTTGCCGTTGATTGCCCTGATGAGCCTCAACCAGGTGCTGCTGGGCATGATGAGCCGGCGCCAGGGCGACGAGCGCCTGGCCCTGCTCAAGCGTGGCCTGGAAACCGCCAGCCTGCTGACCTTGCCCGCAGGCGTCGGCCTGGTGGCCGCGGCGCCGAGCCTGGTGGCGTTGCTGCTGCCCAAGCAGTCGGTGGATTCGCCGTTGCCGCTGTTGCTGGCCTGGTTTGCCGTGCCGCTGGTGTTCGGCGCCTGGAACGCCCTGTTGGCGCGTTATGCCTACGCCGCCGGCGACACCCGCCAACCGCTGCGCTGCGAGTTGCTGGGCAGCCTGGTGAACGTGCTGCTGCTGGCTGCGCTGCCGTTTGTGTTTGGCCTGGCGGGCATTCCGCTGGCCGCCCTCGCCGGGGTGTTGTGCACCGCGTTGCTGCTGATGCAACGCCAGGCCTTGCTCGGCGCCCTGCCCTGGAAGGGGCACTGGTTGCTGAGTGGGCTGGTGATGGGCTTGGCGGCGTTGGTGTTGTTTCGGGTTCAAGGTATTTGGCTTCAGCTGGGGTTGAGCACCCTGGCGGGGGCCGTGGTGTTGCTGGGCATGGGCCTGTGGCTCAAGCCGTGGCGCAAGGCAGATTTATAGAGTGGGAGCAGTCAGGTGAAAAAACGCTGGATTCAAATGGATATTGCCAAGGGCATTGGCATCCTGATCATCGTGTTCGGGCACAGCTGGTTTGTCGCCAGTTCCCTGGACTTGCTGTACCCGCTGCTGGCGGTATTTATCCTGCCGTTGTTCTTCTTTCTCTCCGGGGTGTTCTTCAAGCCTGAACAACCCTTTGTCGAGATGGCGGTGCGCAAGGCCGATGCACTGCTCAAGCCGTTCTTCTTCACCATGCTGGTGTACATCCTGATCCGCGACCTGCTGCGCGGCCAGGCACTGCTGCCGGACATCGGCGGCGTGCTGTATGCCTCGGTGGACACCATTCCATGGCAGGCGCTGTGGTTCCTGCCGCACTTCTGGGTGGCGATTCTGTTCGGCTGGGTGATGTTGCGGCTGATGCAGCGCCTAGGCTTGTCGCTGGCCATGAGCTGCGTGGTGATCACCCTGCAATTGATGCTCGGGATCTGGACCCTGCCGTGGTTCTGGCAGGTGCCGGTGACCGTCGGCGGGCAGACCTGGACGATGCCGGGGCTGCCGTTCAGCATTGATGTGACGTTGATCAGCAGTACCTATTTCATCTTTGGTTACCTGCTGCGGGACGTGCTGCGTCGCCACCAGAGTTCGTTGCTGACGCTACTGGGCGCCATGGCGTTGTTTGCGGTGGTGTTCATCTACAGCTGGGACACCATGGACCTGGCACAGCGGCGTTACGACCACTGGCTGTGGACCAGTTTGCTGGCGGTGATCGGCGTGTATGTATGCTGGGCGCTGGCCGGGGTGATGATGGTCTCGGGGCTGCTGACGCGGGCGATGACGTACATCGGGCAGTCAACGTTGATTCTGTTGATCTTCCACGGGGAAATTCAACACAAGACGGTGGACTTGATGGAACGGTTCGGGCTGCATCCGCTGCTGTCGGCGAGCATCGGGCTGGTGGTGGCGGTGGTGGTGCCGTTGATGATCGGCGAGGTGATCAAGCGGGTGGCGTTCCTGCGGTTTTTCTACTTCCCGTTCCCGGTGCGCAAGGCACCGGCGGTGGCCGGTGAAAAGCCTGGAGCTTGAGGCGTGATGTGGGAGCTGGCTTGCCTGCGATGGCATCACCGCGGTGTGCCTGAATTACCGAGGTGATGCTATCGCAGGCAAGCCAGCGCCTACAGAAAAACGCTCAATCATCCAGTGCCGGTTGTGGCGCTGGATGCTTGGTGTTTTTGCCCGCCTTGGCGCCAGGCTTGCCAGCTGCAGGGGCAGCCGGTTCCGGTTCGGCCGGGGCGGCAAGCTCCTTTTCAGCCTGGGGCATCTGATCAATCGCGCTGAAGAAATCCGCCAGGCTGAGGGTGTCGGGTGGCACGGTCTTCTCGAGTTTTTTCTCGCCGTCCTTGCCCACCAGGATCACCTTGGTACCACTGCCGGCGCCCAGCTTGAGTGCGCGGATCAGCGCGTTGGTTTCCGGCGGCGCGAGCTTCTTGTTGTCCTTCGCGTCCTTGGCGAACTTCTCGCCTTCAGCGCCGATGCTGCCAAAGGACACGGTGTACAGCACCATGTTGCGCTCTTCAAAGGACTGCTTGTTGGCAGGCTCGTCCAGCTGTTTCTTGAGGGTGGCCAACGTCGGGTTGCCGGAGTCGAGCTCCACCACCACCAACGGGCGGGACTTGCCCAGGTCCTGCTTGAGCGGATTGAGATCATCCGCGGCCAACAGCGGCCCCGTAAAAGCCATCAGGGTAGCCAGGGTCAGCGACCGGATGAGCATGCACACCTCCTTTGAATTCCATGCAGGGTTCTTGAGTTTCATGTCTGCGACAGTCAAATTCAAGGATGATTCCTACAACAACTTCAGAAAGCGTAGGTCAGGACGCCCGCGACGCAAGGCGTTTAGCCACCTTACGCCTCATTGTTTCTTTTGATTGCGGATGCTCACGACGGCCAATGCCGGGCAAATACCGGCGCTACGTTTGGGTGGGCATCCACCTGCGCCAGCACCCGGGCAAACTCAGGCCGCGACTGGTGCAGCGCGTCCCGCCCGCCTGCCCAACGCGACACCGCCGCAGCCATGATCGCCAGTGCATTCGGAACCTGCGCCGGGGTGAACAGTTGCTCGGCAAATTGATCGGCAAACACTTCCCAGGCCCCATGCAGGCGGCGACGGGTGCCGCTGATCAGCTGTTCATGCCGCTGCGCATCGAGGCTGTCGGTCCAGCGTTCCGGATAGTCGATGATGCCAATCGCCGAGTAACAGTTGGCGGCGATGTACACCAGGCCGCGAATGACTTGGGCGGGCTCCTCGGGCAGCAGCCCTGAGGCGGGAAACTGCAGGCCCAGGTGAATCAGGATCGCCGCGCTTTCCGTCAACACGCTGCCATTGGGCAGTTGCAGGGTAGGGATTTGCTTGAGCGGGTTGATTCGCACCAACGCCTCGTTGCCCACGCGGTCTTCCCAGGAGCAGGCGTCGACCTGGCACCACTCGACACCGCAACGCTGCAGGGCAATTTCGATGATGCACGAGCCGGTGCCTTGGGTTCCGTAAAGGGTGTACACAGTGCCAAGCCTCCTGGCAGTGGATTGAGGTGTTAGGCTAGGCCGTTCATTCGTTCAACGGGAAGCCATCATGCACAGCAAACGCGTCACGATCGAAGACTGGGACGGCGACGGCGCCATCCGCCTGCCAGACGAAGCCTTGCAGGAACTGGGGCTGGATGTGGGCGACACGCTGTACATCGTCGAGACCTATGTGGGCACGCAAAAAGGCTTTGTGCTGTCGACCACGCCGAAAATTGCCGACCGGATGGATGAGTTGGTGGAAGAGCTGAGCCATAAGCCCTAGCGAGCCAGCCTGGCTTGCAACCCCGCCTTCACCTGTGGCCATTCCGGATCAATGATGCTGAAGCGCACCGAGTTGCGCTTGCGGCCATCGGGCATGATGCGCTCGTGGCGCACGATCCCTTCCTGTACCGCGCCGAGGCGCAGGATCGCGGCCCGGGATTTTTCGTTGAGTTCATCGGTGGTGAACTGCACCCGCACGCACTCCATCACTTCAAACGCGTAGGTCAGCAGCAACAGCTTGGCCTCGGTGTTGACCCCGGACTTCTGCACCGACTGGCTGATAAAGGTGTGGCCGATCTCCAGCTTGCGGTTGACCCGGTCGACTTTCCAGAACCGGGTGCTGCCCACCACTTCACCGGTGTCGCGGCGCACGATGACAAACGGCATCACGGTGCCCGCCTCACGCCCGGCCAGGGCAATGTCCACGTACTTTTCGACGGTGTCGGGCCCCGGCACGTTGGTGACCTTGAGGTTCCACAACTGCCCGTCGGCAGCAGCCTGTACCAGCGCGGTGGCGTGTTCGCGTTGCAGGGGCCGGAGTTCGACCGTGGTGCCGGTCAGGGTGATTTCAGTCATGGGAGGGCTGCGCTGTCTGGTGGTCGTCAGTGGCCAAGATTGCAGGCTCTCGCCACCTCAAGGCAAGCCGTTTTAGAACAAGCCCATCTGGCCGCCCACCAGGGTGCCGAAGTCATCGTTTACAAACGGCAGGATCGCGTCCGCCACCGGTTGCAGTTGCCGGGTGACGTAGTGGTCGTAGTCGATCGGTGCCTGGCGCACTTCCAGCGGTTCGGGGCCGTTGACGCTGATCACGTAGCTGATCCAGCCACCGTTCTGGTACTGGCGCGGGCGGCCCTGGCGGTCGTTGTATTCGTCGGCCAGCCGCGCGGCGCGCACGTGGGGCGGTACGTTGCGCTCGTAGTCACCCAGTTGCCGGCGCAGGCGCTTGCGGTAGATCAGCAGGTCGTCGAGCTCGCCGCTCAAGGTGCGACGTACGTAGTCGCGCACATAATCCTGGTGGGGCTGGCGGTGGAAGATGCGCTGGTAGAGTTCCTGCTGGAATTGCCGGGCCAGGGGCGACCAGTCGCTGCGTACGGTTTCCAGGCCCTTGTAGACCATTTCTTCGCTGCCGTCGGCACGGGTGACCAGCCCGGCGTAGCGCTTTTTGCTGCCCTCTTCCGCACCACGAATGGTCGGCATCAGGAAGCGGCTGAAGTGGGTTTCGTATTGCAGTTCCAGGGCGCTTTGCAGGCCGAACTCATTCTGCAGCCGCTCGCGCCACCAGGTGTTGACGTGCTGCACCAGGTCCAGGCCGATGCGCGTCGCGTCTTCCTGGGAATGGGGGCTGCCGAGCCAGACAAAAGTCGAGTCGGTATCGCCGTAGATCACCTCATAACCCCGGGCTTCGACCAGCTCGCGGGTCTGGCGCATGATCTGGTGGCCGCGCAGGGTGATGGACGATGCCAGTCGCGTGTCGAAGAAGCGGCAACCACTGGATCCGAGTACGCCGTAGAAGGCGTTCATGATGATCTTCAGCGCTTGGGACAGCGGCGCGTTGTGTTCGCGCTTGGCCACTTCGCGGCCCTCGGAAACCCGCGCGACAATCGACGGCAGGCAATGCCGGGTGCGGGAAAACCGCGCACCGCGAAAGCCTTCCACCGACTCGCTGTCTTCGGGGTGGCGCAGGCCTTCGATCAGGCCCACCGGGTCGATCAGAAAGCTGCGAATGATCGACGGGTAGAGGCTTTTGTAGTCAAGCACCAGCACCGACTCGTAGAGGCCCGGGCGCGAATCCATGACAAACCCGCCGGGGCTGGCCTGGGGTGGTTTGTCTCCCAGGTTCGGCGCGACGAAACCCTGGCGGTGCATCAGCGGCATGTACAGGTGCGTGAACGCTGCCACCGAACCGCCGTTGCGGTCTGCCGGCAAGCCGGTGACGCTGGCTCGTTCGAGGAGGAATTTCAGCAGCTCGGTCTTCTCGAAAATCCGCGTGACCAGCTCGCAGTCCTTGAGGTTGTAGCGTGCCAGCGCGGGCTTGTCCTCGGCGAACATGCGGTTGATTTCGTCCATGCGCTGGTACGGCGTGGAGATCGATTTACCTTCACCGAGCAAGGTCTGGGCGACGTTTTCCAGGCTGAAGGATTCGAAACTCCAGGTGGCCGAGCGCAAGGCTTCGATGCCATCGATGATCAACCGCCCGGCCGCTGCCGCGAAGTAGTGATTGCGGCTGCCGTGCTCGCGCCAGCCCATGGCATCGCCGCCACGGCCCAGCAGCAGCGGCACGTTCAGGCGTTGCGCGTGTTCGTGCAGCAAGCGCAGGTCGAACTGCACCAGGTTCCAGCCGATGATCGCGTCGGGGTCATGGGTGGCGAGCCACACATTCAGGCGTTCGAGGAGTTCGGCGCGGGTGTCGCAGTAGTCGAGCTTGAAGTCCACCGCATCGGTGTTGTTGGGCGGGCCGAGCATGTACACCTGGCGCTCGCCGCAACCTTCCAGGGCGATGGAATACAGGTCGCCCTGGGCGGTGGTCTCGATGTCCAGCGACACCAGCTTGAGGGGCGGGCGGTAATCCGGCGCGGGTTTCATCTGCGCCTCCACCAGCATGCCGCCCTCGCCCGCTTTGCCGCCGAACAACACCGGCGCGGTGATGAAGCGCTCCATCATGTAGCGATCGGGCGGGCGCACATCGCCTTCGTAGACGTCGATGCCGGCTCGACGCAGGCGCTTTTCCAGGTCCATCAATTGGCGATGCTGTTTGGTGTAGAGGCCCAGCACCGGGCGATGGTGGAAGTCGCAGAGCGCCAGGTCACGCAACTCGATACCGCGCTCGCCCTTGAGCTGCAGCTCGGCCGGCTTGCGATGGGCTTGCGGGATGAACATCACGGAGGTCTGCACCGGCAAGCGCACGAACCTGGGGCCTTGATCGGTAGCCAGCCAAAAGCTGACCTCCGTGCCCGCCGGGGTGTCGCGCCAATGCCGGGTCAGGACAAACCCCTGCTGTAAATCCACCTTGCCACACCTCAAGAATCACTTTCAGGGCGTGATTCTACTCGGCCTGTGCCACGGCGCGGCGATTTAACCGAAATGGCCTACGTATACGGAGAGAGTAATCTCACAAACTTGTTGCAGAACATTAATGACAATTACTATCATTCGCACCGGAGTCGTATCCGCGCAGCGAGGACGCGCAACGTTGTTGCCCTTTTCCTCACATTGACGGTTCGCCGTCAGGATTGACCATGCCCACTTCCACCCGTTTGGCTGTGCCGTTTCGCCCTACCCTGCTCGCCCTTTGCTGCTCCCTGAGCCTCGCCGCTCACGCCGCCACTCCAGAAACCCCGCAGGATGCGAACAACAGTCAGGACGGCAAGGCTCTGGAACTGGGTGCTACCACCATCAGCGCCGACGCGGCCACGCCCAACGCCCTGCCCCCGGTGTACGCCGGCGGCCAGGTCGCCCGCGGCGGGCAACTGGGGGTGCTGGGCAACCAGGACATCATGGACGTGCCCTTCAGCATGTCTTCCTACACCGAAAAATTGATCCGTGACCAGCAGGCCGAGAACGTCGGCGATGTGCTGCTCAACGATTCGTCCGTGCGCCAGGCGTCGGGGTACGCGAACCAGGCCCAGGCCTTTGTGATCCGTGGCCTGCCGCTGAACGGCGATGACATTTCGTTCAACGGTCTGTACGGCATCCTGCCGCGCCAGATCATGTCCACCGACGCCCTGGAGCGGGTTGAAGTGTTCAAGGGCCCCAACGCCTTTATCAACGGCGTGACGCCCGGCGGCTCCGGGATTGGCGGCGGTGTGAACCTGCAACCCAAGCGCGCCGATGATGTGCCGTTGCGGCGTTTCAGCACCGACATCAGCAGCGATGGCCGGGTCGGCGAGCACCTGGATATCGGGCAACGTTTTGGCGAGGACAATCGTTTTGGCGCACGGGTGAATATTTCCCAGCGCGAAGGCGACACCGGGATCGATGACGAGAGCCAGCGTTCGAAGCTGTTTGCGGTTGGCCTGGACTATCGCGGTGATGCGCTGCGTTTGTCGGGAGACTTTGTCTACTCGAAACAGCAGATCAATGGCGGGCGCAACACCGTGTTGCTCGGCCAGAACCTGACCCATATCCCCAACGCGCCTTCGGCCGACACCAACTACGCGCCGAGCTGGGGCACCAGCAGCCTGGAAGACACTTTCGGCATGTTGCGCGCCGAGTACGACCTGAACGACAACTGGACCGCCTACATCGCGGGCGGCGCCAAGCACACCAACGAGATTGGCCGTTACTCCTCGGTCACGTTGAATGACACCCTGGGCAATGCCACCGTCAGCGGCTCGCGCATCGCCCATCAGGAAGACAACACCAGCCTGATGGCGGGCTTGAATGGCAAGTTCCAGACCGGCGCTGTCAGCCACAAACTGAACTTCGGGTTGACCGGGATCTGGGCCCAGACGCGCAACGCCTATGACTTCGACCTCAACGGCCACGCCAGCAATATCTATAACCCGGTGGACGTTGCCGAACCGGTCAAGGGCAGTTTCGTCGGCGGCGACCTGAACGATCCGGGCATCACCGCCAAGACCTTCGCCCGCAGTGCAGCGGTCTCGGACACCCTGGGCTTTATGGATGATCGCTTGCTGGTGACCGCCGGGTTGCGCCGCCAGGAACTGGTGGTCCAAGGGTATGCCTACGGGTCGGGCCCACGTAACGCCAATTACGACAAGTCGATCACCACACCGGTGTACGGCCTGGTGTTCAAGCCGTGGGACCACGTGTCGTTCTATGCCAACCATATCGAAGGCTTGGCCCAGGGCCCGACCGCACCTCAGAACGCCGGCACCGCGCCCATCACCAATGCCGGCCAGGCCTATGCCCCGGCGCGCTCGAAACAGACCGAAGCCGGGGTCAAGCTCGACATGGGTACCTATGGCGCAACCCTGGGTGTGTATCGCATCGAGCAACCAACTGACGGTTACTCACAACTCAGCGCCGACGGCTTGAGCGCCACCTATGTTCGCCAGGGCGAGCAAGTCAACAAAGGCGTTGAGCTCAACGTGTTCGGTGAACCGATCGCCGGCCTGCGCCTGCTGGGCGGCGCAACCATCATCCACACCGAAGTCCACGGCACCCAGAACGGCGCCAACGACGGCAACCGCGCCATCGGCGTACCGACCTTCCAACTGAATGCCGGCGTGGACTGGGATGTACCAGGCCTGCAAGGCGTGACAGTCAACGGACGGATGCTGCGCACCGGCGGCCAATATGCCGACGCGGCCAACAACCTCAGCCTGCCCGCCTGGAACCGCTTCGACGTGGGCGCCCGCTACACCTTCAAGGTGGACCAGCGAGACGTCACCCTCGGCGCCACTGTGGAGAACGTCGCCAATACCAAGTACTGGGAATCGGCACTCGGCGGCTACCTGACCCAAGGTGACCCGCGCGTGGCCAAGCTGTCGGCCAGTATCGACTTCTAACCCTAGTCAATGTAGGAGCTGGCTTGCCTGCGATGCAGGCACCTCGGTGTGTCAGATGCACCTCGGTGATGCTATCGCAGGCAAGCCAGCTCCTACAGAAAGCAGATCTGCCTGCACCCGGGTTATTTGCCGGACATTGGACAGCCGAACGCCAACTGCGTAGTTTCCCAACCACTGCGCACAAGGACCCCGGCATGTCCCCCGACCTCACTTCCATCGAGCTGTTCCTCAAGGCGGTCAAGCTGGGCAACCTGTCCCGGGCGGCCGAGCAATCCCATCTCTCCCTCTCTGCCGCCAGCCGACGCCTGTCGCTGCTGGAGCAGCACTTCAAGGTCGCCCTGCTGACCCGCACCTCCACCGGCGTTTCACCGACGGCAGCCGGGGAAGTATTGGCCCAGCATGCACAATCGATCCTGCGGGCCGTGGACGGCATGCACGCCGATCTCGCCGATTACGCCAAGGGCGCCACCGGCCGGGTTTGCCTGTACGCCAACAGTTCGGCGATGAGCCAGGAACTGCCGCGCCAACTGACCCAGTGGAACACCTTGCACCCGGGCATCCGCCTGGATATTCGCGAGGAGCGCAGCCGGGAGATCCTCCAGGCCGTGCGCGAGGGCGTGGCGGATGTCGGTATCGTCACCACCCGCCCCAGCGAAGAGCTGCGGTTCGAGCCCTACTGCCAGGACCGCCTGTGCCTGCTCGTGCCCAATGACCACCCACTGAAAATGCGCCATGCGCGCTTCGAGGATTTGCTCGGCTACGACTTCGTCGGCCTGGAAGACAACGCCGCCATCACCCCGTTGATTACCGAAGCCGCCGCGGCGATCGGCATGCCGTTGCGGCTGCGGGTGCAGGTGCGCAGTTTCGAAGCAGTGTGCCGCTTGATCGCTGCCGGCCAGGGCGTGGGCGTGTTGCCGCAGGGCGCGGTGCAGATCTTCCGCAAGGAGATGGCCTTGCGCTTTATCGAAATCGACGACAGCTGGGCCGACCGGCAGATGTACCTGTGCATGCGCAAGGAACAGCCGTCGCTGACGAGCCTGGCACTGTTCGACTACTTGAGTGCCAACCCTGCGTAAACCTTTGGCCTTCGAATTTTGCGAAGGCCGATTCCACAATTAGCAATTCCCCTGTTGTCACAGCTGTGCCAAGAATGCCCCCGCCAGACCTTCCTATAAAAACAAGACAGGAGACACGGCGTGTCCCAATCCCACACCCGCCCCACCCACCGCATCGCCGTGATTCCCGGCGACGGCATCGGCCGCGAAGTGGTGCCCGAAGGCCTGCGGGTACTGGACGCTGTCAGCCGGCGCTTCGGTATTCACTTTCACTTCGACCACTTTGCCTGGTGCAGCGAACACTACCTGGCCCACGGCACGATGATGCCCGACGACTGGGCCGAACAGATCGGCAGCCATGACGCGATCTTCTTCGGCGCGGTGGGTGCGCCCGACATCATTGCCGACCACACTGCGGTGTGGGAGTCGCTGCTGAAGATCCGCCGCCAGTTCGATCAATACGTGAATATCCGCCCGGTGCGCCTGATGCCCGGCGTGCCCTGCCCACTGGCCGGCCGCGTGCCGGGGGACATCGACTTTATCGTGGTGCGGGAAAATACCGAGGGCGAATACTCCAGCGTTGGCGGCCGCATGTGGGAAGGCACGGCGCGGGAAATCGCAGTGCAGGAGTCGATCTTCTCCCGCGAAGGCGTGGACCGCGTGGTGGACTACGCCTTCAAACTGGCGCAACAGCGCCCGCGGAAAAACCTGGTGGCGGCGACCAAATCCAATGGTATCTCGATCACCATGCCGTTCTGGGACGAGCGGGTTAACGAAATTGCCCGGCGCTACCCGGACGTGAAGACCGCCAAGTTCCACATCGACATTCTGTGCGCGCACTTCGTGCAGCATCCCGACTGGTTCGATGTGGTGGTGGCCTCCAACCTGTTCGGCGACATCCTTTCCGACCTCGGCCCGGCGTGCACCGGCACCATCGGCATCGCGCCGTCGGCCAACCTCAATCCCGAGCGGCGTTACCCGTCGCTGTTCGAGCCGGTACACGGTTCCGCGCCGGATATTGCCGGGCTCGGTGTCGCCAATCCCATCGGGCAGATCTGGTCGGCCGCGCTGATGATCGAGCACCTGGGCGACGGTGATCCGCTTTATCAGGAAGCGGCGGCAGCCATCGTGTCCGCCATCGAAACGGTGCTTGCCGAAGGCCCGCGCACCCGGGAAATGGGCGGCAGCGCCAGCACTGTCGAAGTGGGTCGCGCCATCGCCGAATGCGTCGCAGGGAACAGGAGCTGAACATGACCAACGCACATTACATCGCCAACCAATGGCTGGCGTCGACCTCGCTGGAAGACATTCCGGTGATCGACCCCAGCACCGGCGAAACCTATTCGAGCATCGCCCGTGGCACGGCCGCCGATATCGAGGCGGCGATCAGCGCGGCGCGCCTGGCACTCGGCGAAACCTTCGACGGCCCGTGGGGCCGGTTGTCGGCCGTGGAGCGCAGCCGTTTGCTGGCCAAGCTTGGCGTGGCGGTGCTGGAACATCATGAAGAGCTGGCGCAGATCGAGGCGCGGGACACCGGCAAGGCGCTGAAAGTCGCCCGCGCCGATGCCACCGCCCTTGCCCGCTATTTCGAATACTACGCGGGTGCCGCCGACAAACTGCACGGCGAAACCCTGCCGTACCAGGCCGGCTACACGGTGTTGACGGTGCGCGAACCCCACGGGGTGACCGGGCATATCATCCCGTGGAATTACCCGATGCAGATTTTCGGGCGCAGCGTCGGCGCCTCGTTGGCGGCGGGTAATGCGTGCGTGGTCAAGCCGGCGGAAGATGCCAGCCTGTCGTTGCTGCGCCTGGCGGAAATCGCTGCCGAGGTTGGTTTTCCAGCCGGCGCGATCAACGTAGTCACCGGTTACGGCTACGAAGCCGGCGCGGCGTTGTGTGCACACCCGGGCATCGATCACATTTCGTTCACCGGCTCCACCGCCACCGGTACTGCCGTGTCGAAAGCCGCTGCCGAACGCCACTGCCCGGTCACCCTGGAGTTGGGCGGCAAGTCGCCGCAACTGGTGTTCGCCGATGCCGACCTGGATGAAGCGTTGCCGGTGCTGGTCAACGCCATCATTCAGAACTGCGGGCAAACCTGCTCCGCCGGCAGCCGTTTGCTGGTGGAACGCAGCATTTACGAAACCCTGCTCGCACGCCTCAGCCAACGTTTCAGCGAACTGCGCGCCGGGCCTTCGGCGCTGGACCTGGACATGGGCCCGCTGATCAATCAGAAGCAGCTGCGCCTGGTGCGCGAGTTTATTCGTCAAGCCGAACGGGAAGGGATCACCGTCGCCGCGCGCGGAACGGTGGTGGCCGAGGCCGGCAGCGGCGGGTATTTCCAGGAGGCGGTGCTGTTTCGCGATGTGCCGCCTGACAGTCGCCTGGCGCAACAGGAAGTGTTCGGCCCGGTGCTGGCCGTGATGCCCTTCGATGATGAAGCCGAAGCGATTCGCCTGGCCAACGGCACCGAGTTCGGCCTGGTGGCCGGCGTGTGGACCCGCGATGGCGCGCGGCAAATGCGCCTGGCGCGCACCCTGCGTTGTGGCCAGGTGTTCATCAACAACTATGGCGCCGGTGGCGGCGTTGAATTGCCATTCGGCGGCGTGAAGGCCAGCGGGTATGGACGGGAAAAAGGCTTCGAGGCGCTGCTGGGCTTTACCACCTTGAAGACCATTGCGATCAAACACGGTTGATTCCTCACAACAACAAGAACGGAGAACACACCATGCGTTTAGCCAATAAAGTCGCGATCGTCACCGGCGCCGGTTCGGGGTTTGGCGAGGGCATCGCCAAGACTTTCGCGCGCCAGGGCGCCAAGGTCATCGTCGCCGACATGAACGCCGTCGGCGGTCAGCGGGTGGTCAATGAAATCGCCGAAAGCGGCGGCCATGCGCATTTCATCGAGGTCAACGTGGCCAACGATGAAAGCATGGGCGCCCTGCTGCGTGGCACTTTGGAGCAGTTCGGCGGCCTCGATATCGTCATCAACAACGCCGGTACCACCCACCGCAACCGGCCGATGCTGGAAGTCGACGAAGCCGAATTCGACCGGGTGTTTGCGGTCAACGTCAAAAGCATCTTCTTGAGCGCCAAGCATTTTGTGCCGCATTTTCGCGGCCAGGGCGGCGGCGTGTTCGTCAATATTGCCTCGACGGCGGCGATCCGCCCGCGTCCGGGACTGGTCTGGTATAACGGCAGCAAGGGCGCAGTGGTGGTCATGAGCAAGACCATGGCGGCGGAGCTGGGGCCGGACAATATCCGCGTCAACTGCGTGAACCCGGTAGTGGGTGCCACGGCGTTGCTCAGCGAATTCATGGGCGTGCCGGACACCCCGGAAAACCGCCAGAAATTCATGGCGACCATTCCCCTGGGGCGCTTTTCCACCCCGCAAGATGTGGCCAACGCCTGCCTGTACCTGGCGTCGGACGAAGCGGCGTTCATCACCGGCACTTGCCTTGAAGTCGATGGCGGGCGCTGCGTGTAACTCACTTTCACAGGGACCGGAATTGCTATGTGTGATCTTCATAATAAGAACGAGCCGAACACCCGCGAATTGCTTGAAGGCCTGCCAAAGAACTGGGGTAAATGGGGCCCGGACGACGAAGTCGGCGCCCTCAATTACCTGACTGAAGCCGAAGTACTGCGGGGCGTGGCCTCGGTGCGCCAGGGCAAGACCTTTACCCTGCAAGTGCAGATCGGCCACCCCGACGGCGACCCGATGTGGCCGGCGCGCAACCCGTCGATGCGCTTCAATACCCTCGACCACAGCCATTACCACTTCGGCAAACAACCGCACATGACCGGTGGTGCGGCGTATTCCGATGACGTGATCTTCATGCAGCTGCAAGGCTCGACCCAGTACGACGCCCTCGGCCACGCCTGGTACGACAATCAACTGTGGAACGGCTACGACGCCCAGACCACCGTTGGCGGCATGGCCAAGGCCAGCGTGCTGGCGATTGCCGAACGCGGCGTGGTGGGCCGTGCGGTGCTGATCGACATGGCCCGCCATCGCGGCAAGAAGTGCCTGGGCCGGGGCGAAACCTTCAACCACCTGGACCTGCTCGACGCCGCCAAAGCCCAGGGCGTGACCATTGAAAAACGTGACATCCTGATCATCCGCACCGGGTCCATGGGGGCGTTTTATGAGCTGGGCAAGACCGAGTTCTTCAAGGACCTGATGGAGCCGGGGCTGACCTACAGCCGGGAGCTGGTGGAGTGGTTCCACGAGATGGAAATCCCCAACCTGGTGACCGACACCATCGCCAACGAAGTGATCACCGACCCGGTGTCCGGGGTGCAGATTCCGCTGCATTGCGCGCTGATGCGCAACCTGGGGATCGCCTTCACCGAAATCGTGTTGCTGGAGGAACTGGCCGCCGATTGTGCGGACGACGGCCAGTGGAAATTCCTCTACACCGCCGCCCCGCTGAAGATTGTCGGGGGCAGTGGCGCACCGGTGAATCCGGTGGTGATCAAGTAGCCGTTCCGTCTCAGTGGCGAATTTGCGAATCGCGAACTCGCCACTAGACTCAAGGCTCCTCTCACATGGAAGTCCACTCAATGAATGTATTGCGCCCTCTTCGCCAGGCAATTGCCCTGGCAACCCTGCTGTCTGCTGGTGCCCTGACGGCACATGCTGCCGATATCCCGTTGTCCAAGTCGCTGGAAGCCGATGAGGTGACCACCAAGGTGCTGGAGGTGGATGCCGCCAACCATCAGGTGGTGCTCGAAGGTGCCGAAGGCCGCAAGGTGCATGTGCAGCTCAGCGACCAGGCCAAGGACCTGGGCAATCTCAAGGCAGGTGATCAGGTCAAGGTGCTGGTGACCCATTCGGTCGCCGCCGTGCTGGACACCGACATCGACAAGAGCGCACCGGACGCCACCGAGAAGACTGGCGTCTTGCGCGCCACCGCGGATAACCCGAACCCGGGCGGTGCGGCCTTCCGCCAGGTACAGGTGCAGTTGAAGATCACCCACATTGACCTGGCGAAAAACCAGGTAACCCTGGAAAACCCGGCGGGCCAGAGCAAAGTGCTGACCGTGGAGAAACCGCAAATCCGCGCCGGCCTCAAAGACCTCAAGGTCGGCCAAAGCGTGTTGGTGACCTACACCGATACCCTGGAAATCAGCACCGCCCACGAAGGCTGATGAATGCGGCGCCCCATCAGCTCACGGCTGATGGGATTTCGCCAGATAGTCTTCGATGTTGTTCATCTGATCATCCCAGCCTCGGGAGTTCTTCTTGTAGGCCTTCTGGCGGCGAACGTCCGGGATCCCGTCAAAACCTGACTCCACCACGCGCAACAAGATGCCTTCGGCGTGATCCTCAAGGGTGAACTCCACCAGCGTGGGGGTTTCCGCGTCGTAATCCACATCCTTGTCTACGGCGTAGGGATGCCAGCTGAAAGAGAACCGCGTCTGTGGTTCAAGCCGCTCGATCCTTGCCTTCCACACCACGTGCTCGTAACCGGGATAGGTGATGGGGGCTTCAATGGCCCGCCCCTGGGCGAACTGTTTGCCCTTGAGGGCGATGCCAAACCAGCTGCCGAATTGCTCGGCGTCGGTCAGTGCTTCCCAGACCCGTTGGCGTGGAGCGTTGAGCAGGACTTTACGTTTGATTTCATTTGATTCGTGCATGAGACACCTCCTGTATTGACAGTAGGCGACATCGACCAATGCGCAACCTTTGAAAAGGGATAGGGCATGAGGGTGTCATGCCCTTGTGGCGTCAAACGTGGGGATCACCCGGCGCCTTGGCAGGGGTTGCGTATTGCAGCTTCAAGTGGCCTTCCTGATCGAGCAGCCAGGCGTCCATGATCTGGCGCACCACCGGCCCCGCCACTCGGCCACCAGCCTCGCCGTTTTCGATCATCACCGAAATCACGATCCGCGGGTGCTCCGCCGGGGCAAAGCCGACGAACAAGGCGTTGTCGCGGTTGCGCTCCAGGGTCTTGAGACGGTTGTAACGCTCGCCCTGCTTGATCGCCACTACCTGCGCAGTACCAGACTTGCCAGCAATCCGGTACTGCGCACCGGCTGCAGCCGCCCGGGCGATACCGCGTGGATCGTGCATTACCAATTGCATGCCGTGGTTGACCTGCTCCCAGTCGCGTGGGTCTTTGAGCACCACGTTGGGCATCGGGTTTTCATCCACCGGCGGCACGCCATTGATGGTCTTGGCCAGGTGCGGTCGGTTCCACACGCCCTTGTTGGCGATCAGCGCAGTGGCCTGGGCCAGCTGCAACGGGGTGACCTGCATGTAACCCTGGCCGATGCCGAGGATCACGGTTTCACCCGGGAACCAAGGCTGGCGCCGGGTAGCGCGCTTCCAGGCTTGGGACGGCATCAGGCCGGCTGACTCTTCGAACATGTCGAGGGAGACTTTCTGGCCAAGGCCGAACTCGGCCAGGTAGTCGTGCAGGCGGTCGATACCCAGCTTGTGGGCCAGGTCGTAGAAGTAGGTGTCGTTGGAGCGCATGATGGCTGCGTCCATGTCCACCCAACCATCACCGCTGTGGTTCCAGTTGCGGTATTTGTGGTCGAAATCCGGGAGTTGGTAATAGCCCGGGTCGAACACCCGGGTCTGGGCGGTAACCACGCCGCTGTCGAGGCCAGCGATGGCGACTTCCGGCTTGATCGTCGAACCCGGCGCGTAGAGCCCGCGCAGCACGCGGTTGAACAGCGGACGGTCGAGGGAGTCGTGCAGCGCGGCGTATTCCTTGAAGCTGATGCCGGTGACAAACAGGTTCGGGTCGAAACTTGGCTTGCTGACCATCGCCAGCACTTCGCCAGTTGCCGGGTCGAGAGCAACCACCGAACCACGGCGGTCGCCGAGGGCTTCTTCGGCAGCTTCCTGGAGTTTGACGTCCAGGCTCAGCACGATGTTTTTGCCGGGGATCGGGTCGGTGTGCTTGAGCACCCGCAGGACGCGGCCCTGGGCGTTGGTTTCAACCTCTTCATAGCCGACGTGGCCATGCAACTCGGACTCGTAGAAACGCTCGATCCCGGTTTTACCAATGGACTGGGTGCCCCGGTACTCCACTGAGTCGAGGGCTTTGGATTCTTTTTCGTTGATCCGGCCTACGTAGCCAATGGAGTGGGCAAAGTGCGCACCCAGGGGGTAATGGCGGACGAATTGCGGCTCGACATCCACGCCCGGCAGGCGGAATTCGTTGACGGCCAGCACGGCTATCTGCTCTTCGGTCAGCTCGTAGAACAGGGTGACGGGCACGAAGGGATGACGGGCTTGCTTGAGCGCCTTATCAAATACGCCGCGATCCTCGGCGGGCAGATGCAGGAGGCTGACGATAGCGTCCAGCTCTCCTTTGAGATCGGTGGTGCGCTCGCGGGTGATGGTCAGGTTGTAGCTGGGACGGTTGTCGGCAAGTACTACGCCGTTGCGGTCATAGATCAGGCCGCGGGTCGGTGTGATCGGCAGGACGTGGACGCGATTGTTTTCGGAAATGGTGGAGTGGTAGTCGTACTGCACCACCTGCAGGAAGTACATCCGACCTACCAGGGCGCAGGTAATGCCGATTACAAGCAGCGCGCAGGCCAGCAGCCGCTTGTTGACCAGGCGGTTTTCTTTTTCGTGATCCTTGATCGGTATTGGTTCAGGCATTTCTACAGCATCTCGTTGAATAAGGTCGACGCCGCTTCCTGCGGAGGAGAAATCAGTCCTTGTGAAAATGTGCTGCACCATACCAAAAATGCAGAAACACTTTGCATCGATTTCCCTGAACGGTGTGCTAATGGAGCCTGTTCATGCACTTTGGTTTGAGCCGTTGACCTTATTCATGCGTTTTTATGCTGACGATCAGCTCAGGATCGACTTGGGCTCCAGGAAGGCTTCGAGGCCGAATGTGCCGTACTCGCGGCCGATACCCGATTGCTTGAAGCCACCAAACGGCGCAAGAGGTTCATGGGCCAGGGTATTGATCAGCACTCGGCCAGCGTCTATACGGCTGGCCAGCCTGCGGGCGCGTTCGGGATTTGAAGACAGGATGTATGCCTGGAGGCCGTAGGGTGTGTCGTTGGCGATGGTCAGGGCCTCTTCCTCGGTTGCGTAGGTAATGATCGAGAGCACTGGGCCGAAAATCTCCTCGCGGGCGATGGCCATTTGGTTGGTCACCCGGCTGAATATGGTTGGTTTTACGAACCACCCGGCTTTGATGCCCTCAGGCAAACCGCGACCTCCTGCCAATAGGTGGGCGCCCTCCTCGATCCCGACCTGAATGTAGCGCTGTACGCGCTCCCACTGTTTTTGGCTGACCATGGGGCCGACCGCAGTGGCTGGGTCACGAGGGTCGCCGGCTTGCACGTTGCCCACCTCGTCGATCATCAGCGCTTCGATTTCTTCCAAACGACTTTCGGGTACCAGGATTCGAGTGCCGGCGATGCAGGCCTGGCCGCTGTTCATGAAACCGGCCTGAAGGGCCATGGGCCCGGCCGTCTTGAGGTCCGCATCATCGAGAATCAGCACCGGTGATTTGCCGCCCAGCTCTAGGGTCACGCGCTTCAGGGTCTCGGCGCCGGTCCGCAGGATTGTTTTGCCGACAGCGGTTGAACCGGTGAAGGACACTTTTGCGATGTCGGGATGGGCGCTCAACACGGCGCCAACGGTTTCGCCACGGCCAGTGACGATGTTGAATACACCGGGAGGCAAGCCTGCGTCATGCAGGGCGCGGGTGACTAGCGAGGTCTGGATTGCGCTCATTTCACTGGGTTTGATCACGGCGGTACAGCCGGCGGCCAACGCCGCAGCGAGCTTGCCGCAGATAAAACCGGCGTTGCTGTTCCAGGGTGTGATCAAGCCGGCCACACCCAGCGGCTGCATGACCACCTCGGCGATGCCAATGCGTCGGGAGAAGTTGTAGTTCTCCAGTACTGAAGCGGCATCTTGCAGGACGCTGGCTGCATGCCTGGCCATCCACCGCGCACGGGATATTGGGGCGCCGTACTCCTCGATAATCGCGTCGGTAAGTGCGTCTTCAATGGATTCAACTGCGGCGTGAAGGCGTTTGAGATAGTCGATGCGCACATCTTTAGAGCTATGGGAGAACTCGGTAAAAGCTCGCTTGGCGGCAGCGATGGCATCCAGGGCGTCTTGTTCATTTGCCAATCGAACCTGGCCGATACGCTGGCCTGTTGCAGGGTTGAACAGGTCAAAAAGCTCTTCGCCATGGGGCGTCACAAAGTCGCCGTTGATGTAAATCTGGTTGATGTATTGCATAGGTCCTCCGGGACGCTGAGCTAGTGCGTCCTACGGTAAGTCACTATGATTAAGCTGATAAGCCGTACAAATCGGCATGAGTTGATGAGCGATTCAGGACAATGAATACATCCGGGCTGAATGAGTTGGAAGCGGTGCTGGCAGTGGCTCGGCATCGCAGTTTTCGTGCAGCGGCGACCGAGTTGAATGTGTCGACATCGGCGTTGAGCCACTCTATCGCGGGGCTTGAAGCGCGGATGGGGGTGAGGCTGTTCAATCGCACCACGCGCAGCGTGTCGTTATCTGAAGTGGGCGCGGAGTTTGTCGAAACCATTACCCCTGCACTGTTGAGCATTCGCACGGCCTTGGAACAGGCAGGAAATCGCAGCGCGGAACCCAGCGGTACCTTGCGCCTGAATACCTCGGCGGGGGCGGCAAAGCAGGTGATGCCGTTGCTGCTGGAGTATCTGCGACGTTATCCACGGATGAAATTGGATATCGTCACTGAGGGGCGGCTGGTGGATATCGTCGCGCAGGGGTTTGATGCGGGGATTCGGCTCGGGGGTACGGTTCCTCAAGACATGATCGCAGTCGATATCAGTCCGGCCCAGCGTTTTTCGGTATTGGGCAGCCCGGACTATTTTGCTCTCAACCCAGTTCCCGTCAGTCCCATGGATCTGCGGGCCCATCAGTGTATTCGCAGCCGGATGCCCAGCGGTGCGATCTATCACTGGGAGTTTGAGCGACATGGCGAAGCGCTTGCTGTCGAGGTGCAAGGGGTTTTGACCCTGGATAATCCGACTCTGATGCTTGAGGCTGCCAGGGCGGGACTAGGCTTGACCTATCTTACGGAATGGAATGCCGCTGCCGATTTAGCGAACGGGACGTTAGTGCGCGTACTGGAGGAATGGACGCCGTCTTTTGACTGCTTGCGCCTCTATTACCCAGGTAGGCGCCATGTGCCGGCCGGGTTAAGGGCACTGATTGAGTTGATCAGGGAGCAAGGCTTTTAACCAGGCTGGATCTTTTTTACGGCCAACAGCTCTCTCCCCGTTTTCCGACCGCCCAAAACAAAACCCCTGACTGCA
>NZ_JACAPX010000017.1:0-145 GCF_013385435.1 Pseudomonas sp. F9001 | reverse complement strand
TCGGGTACTGAGTCGTGGCCAGCTGGCCTCGCTTCAGCAAATTGGGTATGTGATAGCTTTCGGTGTTTTGCAAGATCTCGAACTTTCGGTTCGTTTCGTCTTCACACACCGCAATCTGGTCTCTTCGACGCAAATTGCTTGGGTG
>NZ_JACAPX010000016.1:0-104944 GCF_013385435.1 Pseudomonas sp. F9001 | reverse complement strand
CGGAGTGAGGGAACGCCGAGCCGAAGCGAGGCGCCGACAGGCGGGGCAGAGCGTTTTGGTTACTTTTGCGCTTTTCAAAAGTGACCCGCTGTAAGAGCGGAACCATAAGCCGCCGTTACCTAAATAACGGATATGTACTCAACCCCAATCAAGAATAAGCCACCCGAGCAGCCCCAACCCCAAGCCCCTCCCGAAACGCCAAATAATGCTTCAACACCTGCACCGGCGCCTCAATCTGCGGGTAGTGCCCAATATTCGCCAGCAACACCGTATCCGCGTGCGGCACCAGCTCACGATAACGCTGAACCATATGCCCCCCGGAAATCGGATCAACCTCCCCATCGATCACCCGCAACGGCACCTCCCCCCGCTGCATAGCCGCCACCCATCGATCCCGCTGCCGCCGACGCTGAGGAATATACGCAATCAACTTGTGCAAAATCCGCGGCCCATCCTGGCTCTCGATCAAGCTCCAGAAATCATCCAGCGCACTCTCACTGGGCCGAGTCGCCGGCCCGAAAATCTGCCCAAAACTGTTAGCAAGGGCATTACGCCCAAACGCCCGCCCGATCATCCAACCCAATGGGCTCAGCAACAGCTTCTGCACCAACGCCGGACGATGCGTCTCCGGAAACAACCCACCGTTGAGAAACACACAACTGCCCATCCGAAACCGGCCTTCGTAATGCCGCGCCAACAACTCCTGCGCAACACTGTCACCGTAATCATGGGCCAGCACATGCACCGGCTGCTGCACCCAAAGATGCTCCAGCAACGCCTGTTGCAAGTCCGCCTGCTCCAGCAGGCAATAGGTGTGGTCCAGCGGCTTGGCCGAATCGCCAAACCCCAGCATGTCGCAGGCAATCACTTGATAGCGCTGGGCCAACGGCTGCCAGAGGTAATGCCAATCCCAACTGGCCGTGGGAAAACCATGGATCAGCAGCAACGGCTCGCCCTGCCCCGCCACCCAGTACCGAATGGTGCGGCCGCGAAACTCAAAGCTCTGGGCACGCTGGCGCCAGATGCGCAGCGGGATCTCGGCGAGTGGCATCAGCTTTTATACCCGGGGTCGAGTGCATCGAGTTTGCGCAGCAACGCCGGCCACGCCAGCGCGCCGCCCATGCCCTGAGCGCTTTTGGTGACCCCAGCGATCATCGCCCGGGCACCGGCCAATATCTGCGGCGCAATGCTGATCAGTTCAGCGCCACCGTTCTGCGCCATCACCTGGATATCGCAGGTGCGCTGGAAGATGAACATCATCAGGAACGTATCGGCGATGCTCCCACCACAAGTCAGCAAACCGTGGTTGTGCAGCATCAGGAAATTGTTTTCGCCAAGGTCGGCCTGCAAGCGGGCCTTTTCCTCGTGGTTCAGCGCGACACCTTCGTAGGCGTGATAGGCCAGGCTGGACAGCACGAACAACGATTGCTGGCTGATGGGCAGCACGCCCTGCTTCTGCGCGGAGACGGCAATGCCGGAAGCGGTGTGGGTGTGCAGCACGCAGACCACATCGTGCCGCACTTCGTGCACCGCACTGTGAATGGTGTACCCGGCAGGGTTGACCTCGTAGGGACTGTCCATCAGCTTGTTGCCGGCCTGATCGACCTTCACCAGGCTCGACGCGGTGATCTCGTGGAACATCAGCCCATAAGGGTTGATCAGGAAGTCTTCGGTGCCCGGCACCTTGGCCGAGATGTGGGTGAAAATCAGGTCGTCCCAACCATGCATCGCCACCAGGCGATAGCACGCGGCGAGGTCTACGCGGGCCTGCCATTCGGCCGCGCTGACCTGGTCTTTTACGCTGTGTGTCGATTGAACAGTGGCTAGGCTCACGGCAATGACCTCCTTGGCGCGCTTATTATTGTTTTTTTGAGTGAAGAGGCAGTCTAGTCAGACCTCGAGGCCGCCGTAGTTGCATTGGCAGCCAGCTTGATGACCGAACGGGTCAGTCCTGAGGATAGTTCGATTTTGTTCTGCGCGTGTCAGAGAAGAGACGCCAATAAAGGTGCGGCGAACAGGTTGAGCAAGCCGGTCAGCACCATTACCAGGCCCGCCACGGAGCCTTCCTCACCGCCCACCTCATGAGCCCGGCTGACACCCGCGCCATGAGCGCCCACGCCAAACAATGCGCCACGGGCCAATGGCGTGCGCAACGGCAACCACTTGAGCAGTACGCCGCCGAGCATGGCGCCAAACACCCCGGTGAACATCACGAACACCGCCGTCAGTTCCGGCACGCCGCCCAGGTCGGAAGACACCGGCATCGCGAACGGGGTGGTGATCGAACGGGGCACCAACGACATCGTCACCGAGCTGTCGAGAGCGAGGGCCTTGGCCAGGCCATACGAAGTGGCGATGGACGCCGCGCTGCCCGCGACCATCCCCAGCAATAACGCTGACCAGTGGCGCACCAGCAATTGGCGCTGTTGCCAGATCGGAATCGCGAACGCCACGGTCACCGGGCCCAGCACCAGCATCAGCCAGTGGGTGTCGGTGGCGTATTCGGCATAGGCGGTTTTCATCGGCACGGCCACCGCCAGCAGCAGCGCCGGCACCAGGATCAGCGGCGACAGTAGGTAGCGCCCGGTGCGCCGGTAGATCCACCGGCTGAAGCCGTAGGCACCGAGGGTCAGCGCCAGCCAGAACATCGGCATCAGCTCAAGCTTCATGGCGCAGCTTCCAGCGGCAGACGAATTCCACGGTAAACGCAGTCACCAGCATCACCGACAAGGTGCTGAAGCCGATCACCAACATGATCCGCCAGCCGTCGTGCTTTACCAGGCCACCGTAGTCCAAAAGGCTCATCAAGGCAGGAATAAAGAACAGCAGCATCTCGGCCATCAGTACACCGGCGCCCAGTTGCAGAGCCGCCGGTTTTACCAGGCCGGTGGCGAAGGTCAGCAACAACAGGCCCAGGCCGACCACACCACCGGGAATAGGCCAGCTCAGCCAGGCGGCCAATTGGCAGCCCAGAAAATATATGGCCAGCAGCACAATCAGTTCAGTCAACAACCGACCGACGACTTTGAAGGTGAAACGTTTCATGAGCTTTGGGTCCTCGCAGGACTCCCATTTTAAAGAGGCCCCTGGCATCCCCACAGCGAATTGTTAGACTGCAAGCTATTCCAAACTGGAATCATGTCGATGGAATTTAAACAACTGCGCAGTTTTGTCGAAGTGATACACCGCGGCGGCTTTACCCAGGCCGGCAAAACCCTGCACATCAGCCAATCCGCCGTCAGCAAGCAGGTGGCACAACTGGAGCAAAGCCTGGGCACGCCGCTGCTGGATCGCCTGGGTTCGCAGATTCGCCTGACGGCTGCCGGACAAGTGGTGCTGCAGCGGGCGGAGGCCATGCTGCGCCAGCAAACCGAATTGCTCAGTGAGCTGGATGACTTGAATCAGTTGACCCGTGGCGAGTTGCGCATGGGCCTGCCGCAGTTGGGCGGCGACACGTTGTTCGCCGGGCTGTTTGCCGAATACCGCCGGCGTTATCCGAACGTCACCATCCAGTTGCTGGAAGGCGGCAGCCGCAATATCGAGCAGGCGATCTTGAGCGGAGAGCTGGAAGTGGGCGGCAGCCTGATGCCCAGCGACCCGGCATTCGCCTGGCAGGCATTCTGCGATGAACCGCTGGATGCCCTGCTGCCGATGGACCATCCATTGGCCGATAACGCGCAGATCCGCCTGGAGGAGTTGGCTGACACGCCGTTCCTGATGTATCAGCGCAGTTTTGTGTTGAACGACCGCCTGCTACAGGCCTGTCAGCAATTGGGCTTCACCCCGAAGGAAAGCGGGCGCAGTGGCCAGGCGGATTTTCTCGCCGCATTGGTGGCCGCCGGCCAAGGCGTGGTGCTGCTGCCCAGCGTAGTAGCCCGGGGCCTGATAAGGCCCGGCGTGGTGCGCCTGACGCTCAAGGCGCCGGACTACCTGCGCTGGGACATTGCCTTTATCTGGCGTGAGGGTGCCTACCTGTCGAAAGCCGCCCAGGCCTGGCTGGCGTTATTGCGCGAGTTCCCGGTCAACCGCGCAGTGCAGTGACCAACTCGGCCAGCCACGGCTCGGCGTCGGCTTCCGGGGTCACGCTTTCGCTGGCGTCCAGGCGCAGCATCGGCAGCACTTCGTGCACGCCCAACTCGGCAAACAGCTCGCGCATTTGCTCGCCGCCACCGCAGAACGTGTCGCCATAGCTGGCGTCGCCCAGGCCGATCACCGCGCCGGGCAAGCCTCGCCAGGCGGCCGGCAGTTGGTCGCGAATGGTCGAGTAAAGCGGCTGCAGGTTGTCGGGCAGTTCGCCCATGCCAGTGGTGGACGTCACGGCCAGGAAGGCTTCCGGAGCAAAGCCCTGTACGTCGGCGAGGGTTGCCCGCGGGTTGTGCCAGGCGTCGAAGCCGGCAGCGTTGAGGATGCTTGCAGCATGACGGGCGACTTCTTCAGCCGTGCCGTACACCGAGCCGGAAAGGATGGCGACTTTCATCAATCTGATCCTGTAGCTGACTAAAAGCCTGGGATATTAACAGCTGGGGCCCATGGACAGGCTGCCGGCATGTCTTAAACTGCAAACTCCAACTACAAGCCATGGACCGCTCAATGATTAACGCCAAGCTGATGCAACTGGTGATCAACGCTTCCAACGACGGCATCGTTATCGCCGAGCGCGAAGGCAAGGACAAGCCACTGATTTATGTGAACCCGGCCTTCGAGCGCATGACTGGCTACACCCTCGACGAAATCCTCTATCAGGACTGCCGCTTCCTGCAATCGGGCGATCGTGACCAGCCGGGGCTGATGGCGATTCGCGAAGCCCTGGAGAGTGGCGGCGCCTGCCGGGAAATCCTGCGCAATTACCGCAAGGACGGCACGCATTTCTGGAACGAGCTGTCGTTATCGACGGTTTACAACCCGGCCGACAAGCAGACCTACTTTGTCGGTGTGCAGAAGGATGTGACCGTTCAGGTCAAGGCCCAGCAGCGTGTCGCGCAACTGGAAGCCCAGTTGGCTGACCTCAAGGCGGAGCTTGCGGCACTCAAGGCGACGAGCGGATCTAACAAAAACTAGAAAACGCGGTCTTTAAAGAGATAATGGCGTTTTAATACCTTTTTCTTGAGCAAGATCAATGCAACGCGACGCGCTTTTGACGCAGGACGAGCTGGATTTTATTCAGACCATGCACCATAACCCGCAACTCAATGTGCGGGACGCGTCGTCGAGCCTGACGGTCAATGGCGGTGCGCAGATTCGTGATCTGCTCACCCGCCTGGCCGCCCATGACCATGTCACCCTCCAGGCCCAATTCGACAACCAGCAAATGACGTTTCCGCTGCAATTGGTGGAAGACGAGTTTCATGCCGTGCATCTGCGGCTGGGTGTACCGAGTATTTTCGAAGACGGGCCGATGATCCGCCCGTGGCGCCTGGCGCTCGAAGAGCCGGTACCCCTGGAAAACATCAAGGGCCAGCCCGGTGCGCTGTGGGTGCATGAGGTGTCATTCAAGGGATTGCTGGTGGAAATTCGCGGGCGGATCAAGGCGCCAAGAACCTTTTCGCTGTGGTTCAGTCCGTCCGGGTACGAGCGCATTTCGGTGCGGGGCACGCTGGAACGGGAAACTGCCCGAGGATTGTTCGCCTACCGCCTGAGCCAGAACGATGTGGATGAGACCGAGCGCCTGCGCCAGTTTATCCTGCAGCAACATCGCCTGTTTCACCCCGAAGTCCACGCCTGACGTCAGGTATCCAGGTTACCGCGCAGAAACTGCTGCAAGCGGCGCTGCATCAATCGCCCTTCGTTACCCAGGCAGCCGACGGATGAACCCGCCAGTTGTTCCTGCGCCAACTCCGCCGCATCGCCGGCCAGCAACAGCGGGCAATCCAGGGTCAGGGCCAGCCGTTCAAGGCGCCGAGGCAAGCCATTGGCCGGCGAGTGATTGGAGAACACCACAAGGGCTTGTGGCCTGGTTTTTTCACAGACAAGGGTCAATTCATCCATCGGCTGGCCCACAGCCAGAACCTTGACCGCCAACTCGTCACCGCTCATCAACAGGCCTGCGACCAACAACTCCAGCTCTCGGCACTCCCCCGCAATGGCCGCCAGCAATACCCGTGGCGCCGCTGAGGCACAGCCTATCTGCAGGCGTTTCCAGGTTCGGCTGCGCAGAAATCCGTCAAAAAACAGCCATTCACTGGTTTGTCCAAACAACCCCTGATGTCGCAACAGTTGCTGCCAGAGGGGCATCAGGATGTCCTGGAACACCACCGCGACCGGGTAGGCAGCGAAAATCTGGCCATACAACCGGTCCAGTTGCCGGTCGTCGAAGGCACCGACGGCCGTTCGCAACTGCGCCTGCCATTGGGCCCATTCATGCTCTGCACCTGCCGGCGAAGCAGCCGCCGCTTCGACTTGATGATCGTCGCGCGCGAGGATCTTGCCGACCTTGCTCACGGCCACGCCACGCTCGATCCAGTCAAGAATGCGATGAACGGTCTCGATATCGGTGCGCGAATACAGGCGGTGCCCACTTTCGGTGCGAACCGGGTGGATCAGCCCGTAACGCCGTTCCCACGCACGCAAGGTGACAGGGTTGATGCCTGTCAATCTCGCGACTTCGCGAATCGGAAACAGCTCATCGGAATCGGCAGGGTTGCCAAGGGCCATTTCGGGACGTGGAGCAGTCATTACAGACATCAGGGCATCAATATACTGTCAGGAACTTGGATCCCATTTAACGCCCATACAGCTGTCCGATTCAAGGTCTTCGACAAGCCGACCAATGTCGCTGGTGTATTTCTGCAAAACAGGAATAATCCTTGCCTGTTTTTTCAACGTGGCTGCTTACCCCGCAGCTTCGTTCGTGCGCCGCCTACCCGGCCCAGTGCACCTGATCCTTATGGAGATACACAATGTCTACCTCCCCCGTCACCCTGATGGTTGCGCGCCGCGTGGCCAAGGGTCGCTATGAAGAGTTGATGGCCTGGCTGCGCGAAGGCGAGCAATTGGCCACGGACTTCCCCGGTTACCTGGGTTCAGGCGTGCTTGCACCGCCGCCCAACGATGACGAGTTCCAGATTATTTTCCGCTTCGCCGACGAAAAAACCCTGCATGCGTGGGAGTTTTCCGCCTCCCGTGGTGCATGGCTCGGGCGTGGCAGTGAGCTGTTTGCTGCGCCGTCGGAGCATCGCGTACGCGGTATCGACGGCTGGTTTGGCGCCGCCGCCGCACGTCCGCCGCGCTGGAAGCAGGCCGTGGCCATCTGGCTGGCATTTTTCCCGGTGTCGCTGCTGTTCAACTTCGGCCTTGAGCCGCTGCTCAGCGAGTTGGGGTTGTTGAGCCGTGTGCTGGTCAGCACCCTCGCGCTCACGCCATTGATGGTTTACTTCTTTATCCCGTTGTCGACCCACCTGCTGGCCGGCTGGCTGCATCCGGCGCCAGCCCGGGTAAAGGCCACCGAAGCCGCTGCTTGAGTACAAGGGAGGCCGCTCGCTGGTATAGTTTTAGCCTGCCAGCGATTCGAGCCTCCCATGTCTTCAACACCCGCCCCGATCCTGATCACCGGTGCCGGCCAGCGCGTCGGCCTGCATTGCGCCCAGCGCCTGCTGGACGAAGGGCAGCCAGTGATTTTCAGCTACCGCAGCGAACGTCCCGGCGTGCAAGCCTTGCGCGAACGCGGTGCGATCGGTGTGTTTGCCGACTTCTCCAATGAGACCGGTATTCTCGCCTTCATCGACGAACTGAAGACGCACACCCAAAGCCTGCGGGCGATCATTCATAATGCCTCGGCCTGGGAAGCGGAAGCGCCCGGCGACGAGAGCCGCGCCTTTACCGACATGTTCAGCGTGCACATGCTTGCGCCGTACCTGATCAACCTGCATTGTGCTTACCTGCTGCAACGCTCCACGCCTGCGGATATCGTGCACATCAGCGATGACGTGACCCGCAAGGGCAGCCGCCAGCACATTGCCTACTGCGCCACCAAGGCCGGGCTCGACAGCCTGACCTTGTCGTTTGCCGCGCAGCTTGCACCGGATATCAAGGTGAACGGCATTGCCCCGGCAATGGTGATGTTCAACGAGGGCGACGACGCGGCTTACCGCGCCAAGGTCCTGGCCAAGGCGGCACTGGGCATCGAGCCCGGCCCCGAGGTGATTTACCAGAGCGTGCGCTACCTGCTGGATAACCCGTATGTCACCGGTACCACCCTGACCGTCAACGGCGGGCGGCATATCAAGTAAGCCGTTTGCGAGGATGTTGTATGACTTTGTCCCTGCCCCACCACTACCGCGAGATCCTCAAGGGCCTGGGTGAAGACCCCGAGCGCGAGGGTTTGCTCGACACGCCAAAGCGTGCCGCCAAGGCCATGCAGTACCTGTGTCACGGCTACGAGCAGAACCTGGAAGAAATCGTCAACGGTGCGCTGTTTGCCTCCGACAACGACGAGATGGTGATCCTCAAGGACATCGAGCTGTATTCGCTGTGCGAGCATCACCTGCTGCCCTTTATCGGCAAGGCTCATGTGGCCTATATTCCGACCGGCAAGGTGCTCGGCCTGTCGAAGCTGGCGCGTATCGTCGACATGTTCGCCCGGCGCCTGCAGATCCAGGAAAACCTCACGCGGGAAATCGCCGACGCCATCCAGACGGTGACCCAGGCCGCCGGCGTGGCGGTGGTGATCGAAGCCAGGCACATGTGCATGATGATGCGCGGTGTCGAAAAACAGAATTCAACCATGAACACCTCGGTGATGCTCGGCGCCTTCCGCGAGTCGAACACCACGCGCATGGAGTTCCTGCAACTGATTGGACGGAGCAAGTAGCAATGCCACAACTTCAGCCAGGCATGGCGCGCATCCGGGTCAAGGACCTGTGCCTGCGCACGTTTATCGGGATCAACGAGGATGAAATCCTCAACAAGCAGGATGTGTTGATCAACCTGACCATCCTGTATGCCGCCCAGGAAGCCGTGCGCGACAACGACATCGACCACGCGCTGAACTACCGCACCATCACCAAGGCGATCATCGCCCATGTGGAAGGCAACCGCTTTGCCCTGCTGGAGCGCCTGACCCAGGAGATCCTCGACCTGGTGATGAGCAATACATCGGTGCTGTACGCCGAAGTCGAAGTCGACAAACCCCATGCGTTGCGTTTTGCCGAATCGGTGTCGATCACCCTGGCGGCCAGTCGCTAACCCTTACCTTTGCAGTGAGCATCATGAACGATCAACAACGCCTCGAACTCGAAGCCGCCGCCTTCCGCCGGCTGGTGGCCCACCTGGACAGCCGCAAGGATGTGCAGAACATCGACCTGATGAACCTCTCGGGCTTCTGCCGCAACTGCTTGTCCAAGTGGTACAAGGCCGAGGCCGACGAGCGCCAGATCGAGCTGAGCCTCGATGACGCCCGTGAAGTGGTGTACGGCATGCCGTACGCCGAGTGGAAAGCCCAATATCAGCAAGAAGCCAGTGCCGAACAGCAAGCGGCATTCGCCAAAGGAAAAACTCATGACTGACCTGAACACTCTGCGCGCCAGCCTCAACAGTGGCGAACATGTTTTTGCCGATACCCTGGCCTTTGTGGCTGCCGGTTACGACTACCAGCCACAAGCGTTCACCAATGGCAGCGTGGAAAACGCCGCCGGGCAGAACGAAGGTTCGTGCAAGACCCTGGGCCTGGCGCTGCTGGAAGGCTTGAGCGACCAGGAAGCGCTGTTGGCGTTTGGCGAGCATTACCGTTCGGTGCTGGCCACGCCTGAAGGCAGTGACCATGGCAACATTCGTGCGCTGATCGAGCATGGGTTGGCGGGTGTGAAGTTTGCCGCACAGCCACTGACCCGCAAATCCTGAGTCAGACATAGATCAAAATGTGGGAGCGGGCTTGCTCGCGAAAGCAGAGTGTCAGTCAATACATCGGGTGACTGACACACCGCTTTCGCGAGCAAGCCCGCTCCCACATTTGGACTGCGGTGATCATCAAATCCCGTGCATAAAAAAACCGGCCTCGCAGCCGGTTTTTTTGTTTCTACGGTTTAGAACGAAGCGTCCTTCAAACCGTCGAGGTAACGCTCGGCATCCAGGGCCGCCATGCAGCCGGCGCCGGCGGAGGTGATCGCCTGGCGGTACACGTGGTCGGCCACGTCACCGGCAGCGAAGATACCTTCGATATTGGTGGCTGTCGCATTGCCTTCACGGCCGCCCTGCACGATCAGGTAACCGTCTTTGGCATCCAGCACGCCTTCGAACAACGAGGTGTTCGGAGTGTGGCCGATGGCGATGAACACGCCGTCGACTTTCAGCTCGTCGAAGCTGCCGTCGTTGTTCTTCAGGCGAGCACCGGTCACGCCCATGTTGTCGCCCAGGACTTCATCCAGGGTGGCGTTGAGCTTGAGGATGATCTTGCCTTCGGCCACGCGGGCATGCAGCTTGTCGATCAGGATCTTCTCGGCGCGGAAGGTCTCGCGGCGGTGAACCAGGGTCACGGTGCTGGCGATGTTGGCCAGGTACAGCGCTTCTTCCACCGCGGTGTTGCCGCCACCGACCACAGCCACTGGCTTGTTGCGGTAGAAGAAACCGTCGCAGGTTGCGCAGGCGGAAACGCCCTTGCCCATGAACGCTTCTTCCGACGGCAGGCCCAGGTAACGAGCGCTGGCGCCGGTGGCGATGATCAGCGCGTCACAGGTGTACACGCCGCTGTCGCCGGTCAGGCTGTAAGGCTTCTTGGAGAAGTCGACCTTGTTGATGTGATCAAACACGATCTCGGTTTCGAAACGCTCCGCGTGCTCCTTCATGCGCTCCATCAGCACCGGGCCGGTCAGGCCGTGGACGTCGCCCGGCCAGTTGTCGACTTCAGTGGTGGTGGTCAACTGACCGCCCGCTTGCATGCCGGTGATCAGCAACGGCTTGAGGTTGGCCCGGGCAGCGTAGACGGCAGCGCTGTAACCGGCAGGGCCGGAACCGAGAATAATCACTCGCGAATGACGGGTATCAGACATGACTCACTCCTATCGACCGCCCGGACTACAGAACGGCTGGAATAAAAAGGACCGCGAAGCACTTGGGGAAGGCTTGAACTCGCAGATCCTGAAAATAATGGGTGCAGCGTATAGAGGGAGGCAAGATTAAGGAAATACGGATTAACAATCCAGCTCATAGGTGGTCTCTATCCCATGCCCTCTATTAATCGACACCTTTGTTACCGTTAATGTCGCGATGCGGGCCGTGCTTTCCCGGTACTCCCAAAGCCGGTAAGGTCGGCGCGTTCGCCCCCATTGCCCGGAGTCATCCATGCCCGCCCCCGTTCTTTCAGGCCCACAGTACCTGCGCGAAGGTCTCAAACTGGTACTCAGCCCCGGCCTGCGGCTGTTTGTGCTGCTGCCGCTGGCAATCAACCTGATCCTGTTCGTCGGATTGATCTACTTCGCCGGCCATCAGTTCAGCCTGTGGGTCGACACACTCATGCCGACCCTGCCGAGCTGGCTGAGCTTCCTCAATTACCTGTTGTGGCCTTTGTTCGTGGTGCTGGTGGTGCTGATGGTGTTTTTCACCTTCACCATGCTTGCCAACATCATTGCCGCGCCGTTCAACGGCTTTCTGTCGGAAAAGGTCGAAGTGGTGGTGCGCGGCACCGATGATTTCCCGGCGTTCAGCTGGGGCGAACTGGCGGCCATGGTCCCGCGCACCCTGGCCCGGGAAATGCGCAAACTGGGTTACTTCCTGCCCCGGGCCATCGGCCTGTTTATCCTGTCGTTCATCCCGGTGGTCAATCTGGTGGCAGCACCGCTGTGGCTGCTGTTTGGTGTGTGGATGATGGCGATCCAGTACATCGACTACCCGGCCGACAACCACAAGCTGGGCTGGAACGAAATGCTCGCTTGGCTGCGCCAGAAGCGCTGGCAGAGCATGAGTTTTGGCGGCATCGTCTACCTGGTGCTGCTGGTGCCAGTGGTCAACCTGCTGATGATGCCGGCGGCGGTGGCCGGGGCGACGTTGTTCTGGGTGCGTGAGCAGGGCGCCGAGGCCATGGCCATTAAAAAGGCCTGAGCCGTCACAAATCCATCATCCAAAAGACACAATGACGACATGGCCCACGCCGACACTGTGGGTCATGACGACAGCTTCGCTCCACATCACCCTGATCACCGAAACCTTCCCGCCAGAGATCAACGGGGTGGCCAATACCCTTGGCCGCCTGTGTGACGGTTTGCGCGCGCGCGGGCATCAAGTCGAACTGGTTCGCCCGCGCCAGGGCAGCGACCAGAGCCGGCCCAGCGACGACGGCCTGATGCTCTGTCGCGGCTGGCCGCTGCCGGGCTACCCGGGGCTGCAATGGGGCCAGTCGTCGATGCACAAGCTGTTGCGGCGCTGGACCCGCCAGCGCCCGGATGTGTTGTATATCGCCACGGAAGGGCCGCTGGGTTTGTCGGCGTTGCGGGCGGCGCGGCGCCTGGGGATCAGCGTGGTGAGTGGCTTCCACACCAACTTCCAGCAGTATTCCAACCAGTACGGCCTGGGCATGCTGAGCCGGGTGCTGACCCACTATCTGCGCTGGTTCCATAACCGCTCGACCCTGACCCTGGTGCCCAGCGCCAGCCAGCGGCTGGAGCTGGAGCGGCGCCATTTCGAGCGCCTGGGCATGCTCGCGCGCGGTGTCGACAGCCAGCTGTTTCACCCGGCCAAACGCGACAATGCGTTGCGTGAAAGTTGGGCACTGACCAGTGAGCAAACTGCCGTGCTGCATGTCGGCCGCCTGGCCCAGGAAAAAAACCTCGGGTTACTCAAGCGCTGTTTCGAGACGCTGCAGGACACGTATCCACTGCGCCAGATGAAACTGATCATCGTCGGCGATGGCCCGCAACGGGCGATGCTGGAAAAGGAACTGCCGGAGGCGATTTTCTGCGGCACCTTGCGCGGTGAAGAACTGGCCCGGCATTACGCGTCCGGGGATGTGTTCCTGTTTCCCAGCCTGACCGAAACCTTCGGCAACGTGGTGCTGGAGGCCATGGCTTCAGGGTTGGGCGTGGTGGCATACGACCAGGCGGCCGCAACCCAGCACATTCGCCATGGCTACAGCGGCGTGCTGGCGATGCCGGGGGATGAAGAAGCGTTTTGCGATGCGGCCAATTGGCTGCTGGAAGAGCGCGAGAGCTTGCGCCGGGTGCGGCTCAATGCCCGGCAACACGCCAGCCGTCAGGGTTGGCCGGCGATTATCGAGCAGTTCGAGCGCCAATTACGCGGGGTGTGCGAGGACGAGCAACCGGTGCCCGCCCTGTCGCCCCTTACACCAACGTCGTCAACGCCTCACGACTGAACGGCAGGATGTCGCCTTCACGGCCTTCGCGAACCTTCAGTGCCCAATCCGGATCCACCAGCAGCGCACGGCCCACAGCGACCAGGTCGAACTCGTCGTTGTTCAGGCGCTCCAGCAGTTTTTCCAGGCTGGCGGGTTGCGCCACTTTGTCGGTGTTGACCATGAACTGCAGGAACTCGCCGTCCAGGCCGACGCTGCCCACGGTGATGGTCGGCTTGCCGGTGAGCTTGCGGGTCCAGCCGGCCAGGTTCAGCTCGGAGCCTTCGAATTCCGGCTCCCAGAAACGGCGGGTGGAGCAGTGGAAAATATCCACGCCAGCGTCAGACAGCGGCTTGAGGAATTCACCCAAGGCTTCCGGGGTTTGCACCAGGCGCGCGGTGTAGTCCTGCTGCTTCCACTGGGAGAAACGCAGGATGATCGGGAAGTCCGGCCCAACGGCGGCGCGGACGGCCTGGATCAATTCGATGGCGAAACGCGAACGGTTGGCCAGGCTGCCGCCGTATTCGTCGGTGCGCTGGTTGGTGCCTTCCCAGAAGAACTGGTCCACCAGGTAGCCATGGGCGCCGTGGATTTCAACGCCGTCCATGCCGATGCTCTGGGCATCCTTGGCAGCCTGGGCGAACGCGGCGATCACGTCCTTGATGTCTTGCACGGTCATGCCGTGGACGACGACGTTGCCGTCCTTGAGTTTTTCGGTGGGGCCGTAAGCCGGGACGCTGGCATCCGGCTCGGTGCCGATGCGCCGAACGCTGCCCACATGCCACAGTTGCGGAACGATCTTGCCGCCTTCGGCATGTACCGCGTGGACTACTTTCTTCCAGCCGGCCAGGGCGGCTTCACCATAGAAATGCGGGACGTTCGGGTAGCCGTTGGAAGCCGGGTGGCCGACCACGGTGCCTTCGGTAATGATCAGGCCGACACCGGCGGCGGCGCGGCGGCGGTAGTACTCGATCACTTTGGAGTTGGGCACGCCACCCGGAGAAAAGGAACGGGTCATCGGCGCCATGACCACGCGGCTCGGCAGTTGCAGTGCACCGAGCTGGAACGGTTTGAACAAGGCTTGGACAGGCATGGGAGCACTCCATCGGAAAGGAATTTATGATGTGGATAATATGGAGTGTGCAGCGTGTTGGATAGCACTATTGATTGGGGTGATTAAGGGGTAAAAGCGGGAGGGCATGGGGCTGCTTCGCAGCCCAGCGGGAGCAAGCTCCCTCGCCACAGCAAGCTCCCTTGCCATAGGACACTCCCTGCCACAGGAAGCTCCCTTGCCACAGAAACTCACTCGATAATGCTGAAAGTATCAGCTCAATGCTTTTTCGATCGCCTGAATAATGGAGGGGTCATCCGGCGGTGTACGCGGCGAGAAACGCGCCAGCACCCGGCCGTCCTTGCCCAACAGGAACTTCTCGAAGTTCCAGGTGATGTCCCCGGGAAATTCGGCGCCCTCGCCCGCCAGCAATCGATACAGCTGGTGGCGATCGTGGCCATTCACCTCAAGCTTGCTGCCCAGGGGAAAGGTCACGCCGTAGTTGAGGCTGCAGAATTCCTGGATTTCTTCTTCAGTACCCGGTTCCTGCCCGGCAAATTGATTGCACGGCAGCCCTAGCACGGTGAAACCCTGGTCTTTGTATTGCTGATAGAGGTTTTCCAGCGCGGCGTACTGTGGGGTCAACCCACATTTGGAGGCGACGTTGACCACCAGCACGACTTGCCCCTTGAAGGGCGCCAGAGGCAGCTCCTGACCATCCAGGGCTTTGAGTTTAAGGTCGTGGAAAGCACTCATGACGAACTCCAGATATCCCATGTTCTTCGTAACGGCCATTCGAGATTACAGCCGCCAAGTCGGCAAGAATAGCCGCCAAATGAAAAAGGCGCCCGAAGGCGCCTTTTTCCAACTGACAGAGCGTCGCTCAGTCAATTAATGGTGGTGACCACCTTCGCCGTGCACGTGGCCGTGGGCCACTTCTTCCTGGGAAGCGTCACGGATAGCGACGATCTTCACCTGGAAGTTCAGGCGCTGGCCAGCCAGCGGGTGGTTGCCGTCGACGGTCACGTCGTCGCCGTCCAGGTCACGGATGGTGACGATTTGCATCTGGCCGTCCGGAGCGGAAGCGTGGAACTGCATGCCCACTTCCAGCTCGTCGACACCTTCGAACATGCTGCGGCTCAGGGTGCTGACCAGTTCGGCAGCGTATTCGCCGTAGGCATCTTCAGGTTCTACGGCAACGGTCAGTTCGTCACCGACCTCTTTGCCTTCCAGGGCCTTTTCCAGGCCCGGGATGATGTTACCTGCACCTTGCAGGTAGACCAGCGGCGCGCCGCCGGCAGAACTGTCGATGACCTCACCAGCGTCGTTGGTCAGGGTATAGTCAATGGAGACAGCCTTATTGGCGGCGATCGGCATGGGGCGAGACCTTTTGCAGAAGAATGAAGAACGGACAAGTCTAAACAAGGATTTGCCCGAAAGCGAACACAACCCGGACGGACGGGGTCGAACAACTGACCCGACGGTCGTCGGATTTCACCAGGACGAAGACCGGCACTGGGTCGTCGAGCTTTCCTGCGGCCACACCCAGCACCTGCGCCACCAGCCACCCTGGCAATCCCGGGCCTGGGTCACGGACCCGGCGCAACGCCTTGAAAAAATAGACAAGCCCTTTACGTGCGGCTGGTGTGCGCAAGGCTCAGATAAAGATAACCTTGGCACCTGATTCCCGGTAGGCAGCCAGCCATAGGCCGCCACCGAAGCCATGCACCTCCAGAGAATTCGCATGCAGACTTTTTTTATCGCGCCCACCGATTTTGGTGTGGGTCTGACCTCCATCAGCCTTGGGCTGGTGCGCACCCTTGAACGGGCCGGGCTGAAAGTCGGCTTCTTCAAACCGATTGCCCAGCCGCACCCCGGCGACACCGGCCCCGAGCGCTCCACCGAGCTGGTGGCCCGCACCCACGGCCTGAAACCGCCCCAGCCTCTGGGCCTGGCCCATGTCGAACGGATGCTCGGCGACGGCCAGCTCGACGAGCTGCTGGAAGAAATCATCACCCTTTACCAGCAAGCCGCCGTGGGCAAGGACGTGCTGATCGTCGAAGGCATGGTGCCGACCCGCAGTGCCAGCTATGCGGCCCGGGTCAACCTGCACCTGGCCAAGAGCCTGGACGCCGAGGTGATCCTGGTCTCGGCCCCGGAAAACGAAGTGCTGACCGAACTCTCCGGCCGCGTGGAATTGCAGGCCCAGCTGTTCGGCGGCCCGAAAGACCCAAAAGTGCTGGGTGTGATCCTCAACAAGGTGCGCACCGACGAAAGCATGGAAGCCTTCTCGGCGCGGCTCAAAGAGCATTCGCCTTTGTTGCGCAGCGGCGATTTCCGCCTGTTGGGCTGCATCCCCTACCAACCGGAACTCAACGCCCCGCGCACCCGCGACGTGGCCGACCTGATGGGCGCGCAGATCCTCAATGCCGGTGATTACGAAACCCGGCGCATGACCAAGATCATCATCTGCGCCCGTACCATGCGCAACACCGTGGAGCTGCTCAAGCCCGGCGTATTGGTGGTGACACCCGGCGACCGCGACGACATCATCCTCGCCGTCAGCCTGGCCGCCATCAACGGCGTGCCGTTGGCCGGCCTGTTGCTGACCAGCGACACCCTGCCCGACCCACGGATCATGGACCTGTGCCGTGGCGCGTTCCAGGCCGGGCTGCCGGTGTTGTCGGTGAGCACCGGCTCGTATGACACGGCCAACCAGCTCAACAGCCTGAACAAGGAAATCCCGATTGATGACCGCGAACGTGCGGAGATCATCACCGACTTCGTCGCCAGCCACCTCGACGCCCGCTGGCTGCACCAACGCTGCGGCACGCCGCGGGAGATGCGCCTGTCGCCGGCGGTGTTCCGTTATCAACTGATCCAGCGCGCCCAGGCGGCCAACAAGCGCATCGTGTTGCCCGAAGGCAGCGAGCCGCTGACCGTGCAGGCCGCCGCCATCTGCCAGGCACGCGGGATCGCCCGTTGCGTACTGTTGGCCAAGCCGGCCGACGTGGAAGCCGTAGCCCGCGCCCATGGCATCGAGCTGCCCGAAGGCCTGGAGATTCTCGACCCCGACCTGATTCGCCAGCGCTACGTGGAACCGATGGTGGCCCTGCGCAAAACCAAAAGCCTCAACGCGCCGATGGCCGAGCAGCAACTGGAAGACACCGTGGTGATAGCCACCATGATGCTCGCCCTGGATGAAGTGGACGGCCTGGTCTCCGGCGTCATCCACTCCACTGCCAATACCATTCGCCCGGCCTTGCAACTGATCAAGACCGCGCCGGGCTGCACCCTGGTCTCGTCGGTGTTTTTCATGCTGTTCCCCGAGCAAGTGCTGGTATACGGCGACTGCGTGATGAACCCGCACCCCAGCGCGGCGGAGCTGGCGGAAATCGCCCTGCAAAGCGCCGACTCGGCCGCCGCATTCGGCATCACGCCACGGGTGGCGATGATCAGTTACTCCAGCGGTGATTCGGCCACGGGCGAAGAAGTCGAGAAGGTCCGCGAAGCCACCCTGCTGGCCCACGAAGCCCAAAGCTCGCTGCTGATCGACGGCCCGTTGCAGTACGACGCCGCCGCCAATGAAAGCGTGGCCCGGCAACTGGCGCCCAACAGCCTGGTGGCGGGCAAGGCCACGGTGTTCGTGTTCCCGGATCTCAACACCGGCAATACCACCCACAAGGCGGTGCAGCGCAGCGCTGATTGCGTCAGCCTGGGCCCAATGCTGCAAGGCCTGCGCAAACCGGTGAACGACCTGCCCCGCGGGGCGCAGGTGGACGACATCGTGTACACGATCGCATTGACCGCGATTCAAGCCGCCAACCGACCTATGGATGTCTAAATGCTGGATTTTCTACCTGCCGCCGTGCGCGGGGTGATCGCCTCGCTGTTGCTGGCGTTGAATACGATTTTGCTGTGCTCGTTCCTGTTTATCGTGGCGCTGTTCAAGGCGCTGCCGTTTGCCAAACGCTTCAGTGAATGGCTGATGAACCAGACCCACGAGGCCTGGATCAGCAACAACAAGGCCTGGATGAACCTGGTGCGACGCACCCGCTGGCACCTGAAAGGCCTGGAAGGCCTGGACTATGAACACTCATATCTGGTGACCAGCAACCACCAGAGCTGGGTCGATATCATGGTGCTGCAATACGTGCTCAACCGGCGCATTCGCCCGCTGAAGTTCTTCCTCAAGCAAGAGTTGATCTGGGTCCCGGTGATTGGCTTGGCGTGGTGGACGCTGGGCTTCCCGTTCATGAAGCGCTACACCAAGGCGTACCTGGAAAAGCACCCGGAGAAGAAAGGCAAGGACCTGGAAACTACCCGCAAGACCTGCGCGAAGTTTCGCCACAACCCGGTGGGAATCTTCAACTTTGCCGAAGGCACGCGGTTTACCCCGGGCAAGCATGCACAGCAACAGTCACCGTTTCGCTACCTGCTCAAGCCCAAGGCCGGCGGCATTGCCTTTGTGCTGGATGCCATGGGTGAACAGCTGAAGTCGCTGGTGAACGTGACCATTCACTATCCTGGTGGGCGCCCCGGTTATTGGGATTTGCTGTGCGGGAATGTGAAGGACGTTGTCGTGCAGTTTGAAGAGGTGCAGATTCCGGCCGAGTTTATCGGCAAGAATTATGAGCAGGATGGGGAGTATCGGTTGGCGTTCCAGGGCTGGATCAACCGGTTGTGGGAAGAGAAGGATGTGTTGCTCGCCAAATTGCACACAGATTATCCCGCCAGTCACTGATCAAAATGTGGGAGCGGGCTTGCTCGCGAATGCGGTGTGCCAGCCTATACATGTGGCGGCTGACACTCTGCTTTCGCGAGCAAGCCCGCTCCCCCATTTGACCGAGTTGTTTCCAAGGCCCCATAAAAAAAGCCCACCAACATGGCGGGCTTTTTTGTGCACTTGAAGCTTAGATCGCGCCGCGCTGGCGCAGCAGGTCCAGCACTTGCTTGACGCTGTCTTCCAGCGACAACGCCTGGGTGTCGATCACCAGGTCCGCATTCAACGGTACGTCATACGGGAACGACTCACCCGGGATGTTATCGCCGCCCGCCGCGTACAAACCTTGCGGATCACGCTCGGCACACACCAGCGGCGAAGCCTGCACGTACACGGTCAGCAAACGATCACCGCCGATCAGCGCCTTGGCCTGTTCACGCCCTTCAGCATCCGGGGCAACAAACGCCGCCAACGTCAGCAAGCCGGCTTCGTTGAACTGACGCGCCACGTGCGCGGCACGACGCCAGTTCTCGGTACGCCCGGCACGGTCCTGCGGCAAGCCCTTGTTCAGGTCGTGGCGCAGGTTCTGGCCGTCCAGCACAAACACCGCACGGCCCATGTCGAACAGCTTGCGTTCAACCGCGTAGGCCAGGGTGCTTTTGCCGGCGCCCGACAAGCCGCTGAACAACACGGTCGCCGGTTGCTGGCCGAAGCGCTGGGCGCGCTCTTCGGTGGCCACGTGAGCCAGTTTGCCGTGCTGCGCCGCGCTGCCATGGGTCACCGGCGGCGCGATGATCATGCCCGCAGCCACGGTGCCGTTGGTCAAACGGTCGATGACGATGAACGAACCGGTGGTGCGGTTGCTCGCGTAACCGTCCAGGGCGATGACCGTGTCGAGGCTGACCTTGACCCGGCCAATCTCGTTCAACTGCAAGGCGCTCGCCGGGCCTTCTTCCAGGGTGTTCACATCCACGCGATGCACAATGCTGGTGATGGAACCCGGCACGTAGCTGGTGGCGCGCTTGATGTCGTATTTCTTGCCCGGCAGCATCGGTTCTTCAGCCATCCACACCAGCATGGCGTCGAAAGCGTCGGTCACTTGCGGCACGTTGTCGGCATGCACCAGCAGGTCGCCACGGGAGATGTCGATTTCGTCTTCCATGGTCAGGGTCACGGCCTGGCCGGGACCTGCGTTTTCCAGTTCACCTTCAAAGGTGACGATGGATTTGACGCGGCTGCTCTTGCCCGACGGCAGCACCACGACTTCGTCGCCCTTGTGCACGATGCCGCTGGCCAGGGTGCCGGCAAAACCACGGAAGTTCAGGTTCGGACGGTTGACGTACTGCACCGGGAAACGCAGGTCGGTGTAGTTGCGGTCATTGGCGATCTCGACGGTCTCGAGGATCTCCATCAGCGACTGGCCGGTGTACCAGGGCGAACGCTCGCTCTTGTTCACCACGTTGTCGCCCTTGAGCGCCGACATCGGCACGAAGGCCAGGGTGCTCGGCTTGAACGCGATACCGTCGGCAAACTTCAGGTAATCAGCCTTGATCGACTCGAATACGCTTTGGTCAAAGCCATTGATGTCCATCTTGTTGACGGCCACCACGATGTGCTTGATGCCCAGCAACGAGGCGATGAAGCTGTGGCGACGGGTCTGGGTCTGCACGCCGTAGCGGGCGTCGATCAGGATGATCGCCAGGTCACAGGTGGAGGCACCGGTGGCCATGTTGCGGGTGTACTGCTCATGGCCGGGGGTGTCGGCGATGATGAATTTGCGCTTGGCGGTGGAGAAGTAGCGGTAGGCAACGTCGATGGTGATGCCCTGCTCACGCTCGGCCTGTAGGCCGTCGACCAGCAACGCCAGGTCGATGTCGTCACCGGTGGTGCCGGATTTTTTCGAATCGCGGGTGATGGCTTCCAGGTGATCTTCGTAGATCATCTTGGAGTCGTGCAGCAGGCGCCCGATCAGGGTGCTCTTGCCGTCGTCGACGTTGCCACAGGTCAGGAAGCGCAACATTTCCTTGCGCTCGTGCTGGCCCAGGTAGGCGAGGATGTCCTCGCTGATCAAATCAGATTGATGCGACATGACAGCCCCTTAGAAATAGCCTTGACGTTTTTTATCTTCCATCGAGCCTGCACCATCGTGGTCGATGACACGGCCCTGGCGCTCGGAAGTTCGCGTCAGGAGCATTTCCTGAATGATGTCCGTCAGCGTCTCGGCTTCGGACTCCACCGCGCCCGTCAACGGGTAGCAGCCAAGGGTACGGAAACGTACTTTCTTTTTGACGATTCGGGCTTTGTCTTCGTCGGACAGGTGCTCGAGGATGCGGTCGTCGTCGATCATGATCAACGTGCCGTTCTTCTCGATCACTTCGCGTTCGGCGGCGAAGTACAGCGGGACGATCGGGATGCCTTCCAGGTAGATGTACTGCCAGATATCCAGCTCGGTCCAGTTGGACAGCGGGAACACACGGATCGACTCGCCTTTGTTGACGTTGCCGTTGTAGACGTTCCACAGCTCCGGGCGCTGGTTTTTCGGGTCCCAGCGGTGCTTGCTGTCGCGGAACGAGTACACGCGCTCTTTGGCACGGGATTTCTCTTCATCGCGACGGGCACCGCCGAATGCAGCGTCGAAACCATACTTGTCGAGCGCCTGTTTCAGGCCCTCGGTCTTCATGATGTCGGTGTGCTTGGCGCTGCCGTGGGTGAACGGATTGATGCCCTGCGCCACACCGTCCGGGTTGACGTGAGTGATCAACTCAAGACCAAGCTCTTCGACCATCTTGTCGCGGAACTTGTACATCTCCTGGAATTTCCAGCGGGTGTCGACGTGCATCACCGGAAACGGCAGCTTGCCCGGAAAAAAGGCCTTGCGTGCCAGGTGCAGCATCACGGCGGAGTCTTTACCGATCGAGTAGAGCATCACCGGGTTATCGAACTCGGCGGCGACCTCGCGGATGATGTGGATGCTTTCCGCCTCCAGCTGTTTCAGATGCGTCAGTTTGTCGACCATGGTTACTCACGGAAAAACGATCTTATGGACGGCCAGCGGGCCGTGTTCGAGCGGGGCATGCTAGCACAGCGCCTGATTCTATTGAGGGGGCTGGCTAGATCGAAACGGTATATCAATATACCGCTGGGTTTGGCCCGACTCGATCAAATGTGGGAGCGGGCTTGCTCGCGAATGCGGTGTGTCAGTCAATGCATATGGCGACTGATGCACCGCATTCGCGAGCAAGCCCGCTCCCACATGTGTCCGGTGGTGTTCGTTAGATCGGGTTTGGGCAATCGATGAAGAGGTGTTCGAGGGCGAAGCGTCGCGCCAGGTAATCACCCAACGCCTGTACACCATACCGCTCGGTGGCATGGTGCCCGGCCGCGATAAAGCTGATGTCGTTTTCCCGGGCACTGTGGAAGGTCTGCTCCGAAGCTTCGCCGCTCAGGTAAAGGTCGACACCGGCCAGCACCGCCTGGTCGATATAGCCCTGGCCGCCACCGGTGCACCAGCCCACGCGGCGGATCATCTCGCTGCCTTCGATCAGCAGGGGCTCGCGGCCCATGGCTTCCTGCACGCGGCGGGCAAAATCACGGGGCGACGCCGGCTCGGCCAGGGAACCCACCAGGCCGACGACCTTGAGGTTGTCCGGGTCCAGCGGGCCTTCGACGGTGATGTCCAGTTGCCGGGCCAGTTGCACGTTGTTGCCGACCTCAGGGTGCAGGTCCAGCGGCAAGTGATAGGCAAGCAGGCTGATGTCGTGCTTGAGCAGGGTTTTCAGGCGGCGCTGCTTCATGCCGGTGATGCACGGGCTTTCGCCTTTCCAGAAATAACCGTGGTGCACCAGCACCAGGTCGGCCTGGGCTTCGACCGCCGCGTCCAGCAATGCCTGGCTGGCGGTCACGCCGCTGACGATGCGCAGCACTTGCGGACGGCCCTCGACCTGCAGGCCGTTGGGGCAGTAATCGGCGATTTTGGCACTATTAAGGTAGCGGTCCGCTTCCTCGACTAAGGTGCTCAGGGCAACGGCCATAAAAGACTCCTAAATATCCCGTTCAGAGGCGCTCACGGCCTCGTATAATGCGCGACATTATGGGCGCTCTCCCGCCCCCTGCAACCTGTCAGGATTTTTCTTAATGCTCAAGGCACTGCGTTTTTTTGGATGGCCATTGTTGGCTGGCGTGCTGATCGCGATGCTGATTATTCAGCGTTATCCACAACTGGTCGGCCTGCCGACCCTTGATGTCAACCTGCAACAGGCACCGCAAACCAGCGCGGTGGTACAAGGCCCGGTGACTTACGCCGATGCGGTGGTGATCGCCGCCCCCGCCGTGGTCAACCTGTACACCACCAAGGTCATCAACAAACCGGCGCACCCGCTGTTTGAAGACCCACAGTTTCGTCGCTATTTCGGCGACAACTCGCCCAAGCAGCGGCGCATGGAATCCAGCCTCGGCTCCGGCGTGATCATGAGCCCGGAAGGCTACATCCTCACCAACAACCACGTGACCACCGGCGCCGACCAGATTGTGGTGGCCCTGCGTGATGGCCGGGAAACCCTGGCCCGCGTGGTCGGCAGCGACCCGGAAACCGACCTCGCGGTGCTGAAAATCGATTTGAAAGGCCTGCCCTCGATCACCATCGGGCGCTCCGAAGGGCTGCGCGTAGGTGACGTGGCGCTGGCCATCGGCAACCCGTTCGGCGTCGGCCAGACTGTGACCATGGGCATCATCAGCGCCACCGGGCGTAACCAGTTGGGCCTCAACAGCTATGAAGACTTCATCCAGACCGACGCGGCGATCAACCCGGGCAACTCCGGCGGCGCGCTGGTGGATGCCAACGGCAACCTGACCGGCATCAACACCGCGATCTTCTCCAAGTCCGGCGGCTCCCAGGGCATCGGTTTCGCGATTCCGGTGAAGCTGGCCACTGAAGTGATGAAGTCGATCATCGAGCATGGCCAGGTGATTCGTGGCTGGCTGGGGATTGAAGTCCAGCCGCTGACCAAGGAACTGGCCGAGTCGTTTGGCCTGACCGGACGCCCTGGCATCGTGGTCGCCGGGATCTTCCGCGACGGCCCGGCGCAGAAAGCCGGCCTGCAACTGGGGGATGTGATCCTCAGCATCGACGGCGAGCCGGCCGGGGATGGTCGCAAGTCGATGAACCAGGTGGCGCGGATCAAACCCACCGACAAGGTGGCGATCCAGGTGATGCGCAATGGCAAGGAAATCAAGCTGTCGGCGGAAATCGGCCTGCGTCCGCCGCCTGCACCGGTGAAAGAAGAGGAATAACGGCTTCGGGAGCCCGTTCGCGGGCTCCTGTTACCTAATATTTCAAAAGAAATTCATTCTCATTAGTCATGTTATATTGTTTCAATATCGCTATTGGAACGCTCTATCATGCCGTCTCGAAGATTTGCCCCGCTGGCGGGAATCGCCCTGGGTTTGCTGGTGGACCCGGCCTACGCCGAAGACACCGCCCCCGTTGAACTGGAAGCCACCCGCATCACCAGCGAGGCGTACGAATCAGCCACCGGCCCGGTCAAGGGCTATCGCGCCACCCGCTCCGCCAGCGCCACAAAAACCGACACCGCCTTGCGGGATATCCCACAATCCATCAGCGTGATTCCCGCTTCGGTACTCAACGACCTGGGCAGCACCAACGTCGAGCGTGCCCTTGAGTTTGCCGGCGGCGTGTCCAAACAGAACAACTTCGGCGGCCTGACGCTCTACGAATACAGCGTTCGCGGCTTCACCACGTCAGAGTTTTACGTGGACGGTTTCAGCGCCAACCGCGGTTACCCGAGCACGCCGGACGCGGCCAACATCGAGCGCATCGAGGTGCTCAAAGGCCCCGCCGCCAGCCTGTATGGCCGTGGTGACCCAGGCGGCACGGTGAATATCGTCAGCAAAAAGCCGCAGCCCGAGGCCTTCACCACACTGCAGACCAGCGCCGGCAGTTGGGACCGCTACCGCACCGCGCTGGACGCGAACACGCCGCTGGACAGCGAGGGCAACGTGTTATCGCGGGTCAACCTGGCGGTGGAAGACAACCACAGCTTCCGCGACCACGTTGAGGCCAGGCGGGTCTTCGTCGCGCCCTCCATCAGTTGGCAACTGGACCCGGACACACACCTGCTGGTGGAAAGTGAATTCGTGCGTCACCGCTCCACTTTCGACCGCGGCATCGTCGCGCCCAACAACCGCTGGAGCGGCGTCTCCCGCTCGACCTTTCTCGGCGAGCCCAACGACGGCGATATCCGCAACCACAACAACCGCCTGCAAGCCAGCCTCGAGCATCACCTCAACGATGCCTGGCAACTGCGCCTGGCCAGCCATTACAAACAAGGCAGCCTGTGGGGCAACGCCTCGGAAAACCGCGCGCTGGATGCCGATGGCCACACCCTCAGCCGCCGCTACCGCGAGCGCTCCACCGGTTGGCATGACAGCATCACCCAGCTCGAACTGCGCGGCCGGTTCGACATCGGCAGTTGGCAGCACGAATTGCTGATCGGCACCGAGTACGAGGACTACCGCAAGAAAGAACGGGTGACCGCCATCGCCGGCGGCGATTACGCCATCGACATCTATGACCCGGTCTATGGCCAGCCCAAACCGAACGGCAAGCGCTCCGGCACTGACTTTTTCGAACAGGTGAAAAGCCAGGCGCTGAACCTGCAGGACCAGATCATCTTCACCGACCGCCTGCGCGGGATGATCGGCGCGCGGTTCGAACACTTCGAGCAGCGCACCGACGACTTCAGCCGCAACCATGCCAAAAGCCGGCAGACCCACGACGCCCTGACCCAACGCGCCGGCTTGCTCTACCAACTGACGCCTGAAGTGGGCCTGTTCGCCAACGCCTCCACCTCGTTCAAACCCAACAATGGCCTGGACGCCGGCGGCAAATCCTTCAAGCCGGAAGAAGGCGTGGGGTATGAAATCGGGATCAAGAGCGAGCTGTTCGACGACCGCCTGAGCACCACCCTCGCCGCCTTCCATATCGAGAAAGAAAATGTCCTGGCCCTGGACCCGGCTACCGACACACAGCGCGCCATGGGCAAGGCCCGCAGCCAGGGTTTTGACCTGCAACTGACCGGCCAGGTGACTGACGCCGTACGGGTGATCGGCGCCTTTGCCTACATCGACGCCGAAGTGACCAAAGGCGACAAAGCCATCCCCACCGGCAGCCGGATTCTCGGCGTAGCCAAACGCAGCGGCAGCTTGCTCGGGGTGTATGAATTCCAGGACGGCCTGTTGCGCGGCTCCGACCTCGGTGCGGCCTTTACCTACGTCGGCGACCGCTCCGGCGAAGCCGGCAAAAGCTTTGAATTACCGGCCTACCACACCGTCGATTTACTGGCCCATTACAAGGCCAGCGACAACGTCACCGTGGGCCTGAACCTCAACAACCTGTTCGATGAAAAGTACTACGAGCGCTCCTACAGCAATTACTGGGTCAATCCCGGCGAGCCGCGCAACTTCACCGTCAGCCTGACCCTCAACCTGTAAAAGGACGTCACCATGCAAGCCTTCAAATCCCTGGCCGTGCTCGGCCTGCTGTTTGCCACCCAAGTCTCGGCCCACGGGCTGTGGACCGAACAACGGCGCGGCAATATCGAAGTGATCTACGGCCACGGCGCCGAAGACAACGCGTTCAAGGCGCAGAAAATCAGCGGCGCCTGGGCCTACGACGCCAGCGGCAAAATGATCCCGGTGACCGTGGAACGTCTGCCCGACCATGCGCGCCTGAAGCCGCTCAAATCGCCGGCTGTACTGGCGGTCGCCCTGGATAACGGGATGTGGTCACAGACGCCTGACAAGAAGTGGATCAACGAGGGCCGCAGCAAGGTGCCGGGGGCAATTGAGTCGACCCAGACCTTCAAGTACAGCCTGGCGATCTACCAGCCGGGGGCGAAGTTGCCGAAGCTGGATCAGATCAAGCTACTGATCTTGCCGGAAGTTGATCCGCTGACGGTCGGCCCGGGTAAATCACTGCCGGTACGGGTGCTGCTGGATGGCAAGCCGGCGGCTGGGGTCAAGCTGATCGGAGACTATCGCAACGCACCGAACACCCTGAGCACCGAGACCGATAAAGACGGTCGCGCCCGGGTGCTGGTGAGAAATGAAGGATTGAATGTGATTGCGGCGCAGGTGGAAATCCAGCTCAAAGACAATGCTGATGTCGCGACTCGCGGACTGTTCAGTTCCCTGACTTTCCTGGGCGAGCCGCATCACGAGTAACCCCGCAAAACAATGTAGGAGCCGGGCTTGCCCGCGATGGCGATTTTTCAGTCGAGGCATCTGGTGACTGATCCACCGCTATCGCGGGCAAGCCCGGCTCCCACATTTGCTCTCTATCGTTTCGACAATCGGATTACAGCGCGACCGGCGCTCTTTCACACAGGGTATTGAGCGCCGCCGCCCACTGCGGGTCATCGTTCAGGCACGGCACCAACACCAACTCCTCGCCCCCCGCCTCGCGGAATTGCTCCAGGCCGCGATCACCAATTTCCTCCAGTGTCTCGATGCAGTCCGCAACAAACGCCGGGCACATCACCAGCAGCTTCTTCACGCCCTGTTGAGCCAACGCTTCAAGGCGTGCCTCGGTGTACGGTTCGATCCACTTGGCCCGGCCCAGCCGCGACTGGAACGCCACCGACCATTTGCCATCCGGCAAGCCAAGGCGCTCGGCAAAATCCCGCGCAACGCTGAAACACTGCGCGCGATAGCACGTGGCAAGCACCTCGGGAGAGGCGTTCTGGCAGCAGTTGGCGTCCTTGAAGCAGTGTTGCCCGGTAGGGTCGAGCTTTTTCAGGTGGCGCTCGGGCAACCCATGAAAGCTCAGCAGGAGGTGATCGAAATCCTCTTCCACATAGGCTCTGGCGCTGTTGGCCAAGGCGTCCAGGTACTCCGGTTCATCGTAGAACGGCTGCAGAATCGAAAACTCGATCGCCAGCTTTTTGTGCCGCACCACGCGCCGGGCCTCTTCGATTACCGTGGTCACGGTGCTGTCGGCAAACTGCGGGTACAACGGCGCCAGGGTCACTTTCTTGATGCCTTGGGACGCCAGCCGGGTCAGTACGCTTTCAATCGACGGCTCGCCATAGCGCATGGCCAACTCCACCGGCCCCTGGGTCCACTGTGCAGTCATCTGTTGTTGCAAGCGACGGCTAAGAACTACCAGCGGCGAGCCTTCGTCCCACCAGATCGAGGCGTAGGCATGGGCCGATTGCTCCGGGCGCTTGATCAGGATCAGCGACACCAGCAAACGCCGAACCGGCCATGGCAGGTCAATGACGTAAGGGTCCATCAGGAACTGATTGAGGTAGCTGCGCACATCCGCCACCGAAGTGGACGCCGGTGAACCCAGGTTGACCAGTAACAACGCGTGATCCGTCATGCAACATCCTATCTCTAGAGGCGGCTGGACAAGTCGTCCAGGGCCGCATGCAACTCAGTGAACTGGAAAGTGAAACCGGCCGCCAACAGCCGCTGCGGCAAAGCCCGCTGGCCACCCAGCAACAAACCGGACAACTCGCCCAGGCCGATACGCAAGGCAAACGCCGGCATGGGCATGAACGCCGGGCGGTGCAGCACCTTGCCCAGGGTCTTGGCGAACTCCAGGTTGCGTACCGGGTGTGGCGCGCAGGCATTATAAGGACCGCTGGCATCGGTCTTGTGCAGAAGAAAATCAATCAGGGCGATTTGATCCTTTATATGGACCCATGACATCCACTGCCGACCATTGCCGATAGGCCCGCCCAGCGCCAGTTTGAACGGCAGCAACAGCCGCGACAAAAAGCCGCCCTCCGCCGCCAGCACCAGCCCGGTACGCACCAGCACCACGCGGATGCCGAATGCCTCGGCACGCTGGGCGGTTTCTTCCCAGGCAATGGATAACTGGCTGCCGAAATCGTCCTGCACCGGGCCGCTGTCTTCGGTCAGCTCGCGCTCACCACCGTCGCCGTACCAGCCCACCGCGGAACCGGAGATCAACACCGCCGGTTTGTGTTCAAGGCCCTCAAGCCAGGCCAGCAGCGTTTCGGTGAGGCCGATACGGCTGCTCCACAACAGCGCCTTGCGTTTATGCGTCCAGGGCCGGTCGGCAATCGGCGCGCCGGCCAGATTGACCACCGCGTCCACCGCCTCGTTTATGTCTTGCAGGCGGGCGACGCCACGCACCTGGGCGCCGCACAATTTAGCCACTTGTTCGGGATGGCGGCTCCAGACCGTGAGGCGATGGCCCTGGGCAAGCCAGTATTGGCAAAGTTGACGGCCGATCAAACCGGTACCGCCGGTCAGCAAAATGTGCATGAGTTGTTCCTCGTGTAACGTTCGCCGACCACCGTTAGTCTATTTTATAAACAGGGATGTTTTAATCGGGCGCAACGCTGGTTAAACCTTCAGGTTTAACCATAGGTCACGCCAAACGATCAGGTACGCCAAAACTTATACCAAAAAACAATATTGTACAGCTATTGGTGTCGGCGTAGTCTGTACCCAACGGTAAAACGAGGCCTCCCATGACTGTTCCCATCGCGATCATTGGCACCGGCATCGCCGGTCTCTCCGCCGCCCGAGCGTTGAAAGACGCGGGGCACGTTGTACAACTCTTCGATAAAAGCCGCGGCAGTGGCGGTCGCATGTCCAGCAAGCGCAGCGATGCGGGCTCGCTGGACATGGGCGCACAGTACTTCACCGCCCGCGACCGGCGCTTCGTCAACGAGGTGCAACGCTGGCAGGCCAATGGTTGCGCCGAGCAATGGAAGCCACAGCTGTACAACTTCAAGTCCGGCCAACTGACGCCCTCCCCCGATGAACAGATCCGCTGGGTCGGCACGCCGCGCATGAGTGCGATCACCCGCGCCCTGCTCGATGACTTGCCGGTGCAGTTCGGTTGCCGCATCACCGAAGTGTTCCAGGGTAAACATCACTGGAACCTGCTGGACGCCGACGGCGAAAGCCACGGCCCGTTCAGCCACGTGATCATCGCCACCCCGGCGCCCCAGGCCACCGCTCTGCTGGCCGCTGCGCCCAAGCTGGCGAGTGTCGCCGCCGGGGTCAAGATGGACCCGACCTGGGCCATTGCCCTGGCCTTCGACAAGCCGCTGGATACGCCCATGGAAGGCTGCTTCGTCCAGGACAGCCCGCTGGACTGGCTGGCGCGCAACCGCAGCAAACCGGGGCGCGACACCACCCTCGACACCTGGGTTTTGCACGCCACCAGCACCTGGAGCAAGCAACACCTGGACCTGTCCAAGGAAGCCGTGATCGAACACCTGCACGGCGCCTTCGCCGAACTGCTGCACAGCGCCATGCCGGCGCCTTCCTTCACCCTCGCCCACCGCTGGCTGTACGCGCGGCCGTCCACAAGCCATGAATTTGGCGTGCTGGCCGACGCCGACCTGGGCCTGTATGTATGTGGCGACTGGTGCCTGTCAGGCCGCGTGGAAGGTGCGTGGCTCAGCGGCCAGGAGGCGGCGCGGCGGTTGATCGAGCACCTGCGATGAACCGCATCAATCCCGCCAAGCTGCTGCTGTCGAAGTGGACAGCAGCCCGCCCGCAGCACAAGGAAAAACATTTTCTGGTGACCAAACTGCTGCGTGATGACGAAGGCGATGTGCAGGAAATCGAGCTGGAAGCCGTGATGAGCCATCGCGTGCAGCGCCTGGCCTGGCAAACCCTGCAAAACGCCGAAGACTGGAAAATCGGCTGGAAATAGCCATTCTGCAAATACTTGTACAAATTATTTGACTTGTACAGCTTCAAACCTATGATGAGATTAAGTTGTACAGGAATTTAACTCTGTACAGGAATTTCATCGAGGTTTGGCCATGTCCAGCACCCTGCCCGCCACCGGCAAACCGAAAATCGCCATCAGCGCCTGCCTGTTGGGCGAGAACGTGCGCTTCAACGGCGGGCATAAACAATCCCAGCTGTGTAGCCAGACCCTGGCCGATTATTTCGACTTCGTGCCGCTGTGCCCTGAAGTCGCCATTGGCCTGGGCATCCCCCGCGAACCGATTCGCCTGGTGGGCGACCCGCTCAATCCACAGGCCGTTGGCACCGTAAACCGCGAACTTAACGTGACCCAGCCGCTGGACGATTACGGCCAGCAAATGGCAGCTGAACACACCGACCTCTGCGGTTACATCTTCATGCAGAAATCCCCGTCCTGCGGCCTGGAACGGGTCAAGGTCTATCAGGACAACGGCATGCCCATCGACGGCGGCGGGCGCGGCATCTACGCCCAGGCGTTTTGTGCGCGCCACCCCAACCTGCCGGTGGAAGAAGACGGTCGGCTGAATGACCCGGTCCTGCGGGAAAACTTCCTGACCCGGGTGTTCGTCTACGCCACCTGGCAGCAACTGCTCGCCGAAGGCCTGACCCGTCACCGCCTGCTGGAATTTCACTCGCGCTACAAATACCTGCTGATGGCCCACAGCCCGGTGCATTACAAAAGCCTCGGCAACCTGCTGGGCAGCATGCCCAGGGACGTCGACCTGGGCGCCTTGGCCGCCGGCTACTTCAGCGAACTGATGAGCGCCCTGACCCAGTGCGCCACACGCGGCACCCACACCAACGTGCTGCAACACATCAGCGGCTACCTCAAGCAAGCCATCAGCGCCGAAGACAAACAGGAAATGCAGACCATCATCAGCCAATACCGCCAGGGCATCGTGCCGCTGGTGGTACCGCTGACGCTGCTCAAGCACCACTTTCGCCAGCATCCGGACCGCTATATCGCGCAGCAGGCCTACCTGCAACCGCACCCGGAAAACCTCAGCCTGCGTAATGCGATTTAACCTATGACTTTTCCCCTGCAAGAACCTGGCGAAGACATCGCCGAGGCCATCGAACAAGGCTGGCTGCCGATCCGCGAAGTGGCGCGCCAGACCGGCGTCAACGCCGTGACCTTGCGCGCCTGGGAGCGGCGCTACGGGCTGATCGTGCCCCAGCGCACGCCCAAGGGGCACCGCCTGTTCAGTGCCGAGCACGTGCAACGCATCCATACCATCCTGACCTGGCTCAACCGCGGTGTGCCGGTCAGCCAGGTCAAGAGCCTGATCGACACCGCGCAAGCCACCAGCGAGCCGCCGGTGGAAAACGAATGGCACAACCGCCGCCAGCACCTGATGCAGGCCATCAGCGAACTGGCCGAGCGCCGGGTGGATGATGCCTTCAACCAGGCCATGGCGCTGTACCCGCCGCGCACCTTGTGCGAGCAACTGTTATTGCCGTTGCTCAAGGAGCTCGAACTGCGCTGGCAAGGCCAGTTCGGCGCGCAGATGGAACGGGTATTTTTCTATTCCTGGCTGCGCAGCAAATTCGGTGCGCGGATGTATCACAACAACCGCCAGCTCAACGGCGCCCCCCTGTTGCTGATCAACCATTCCGACCTGCCGCTGGAGCCGCACCTGTGGCTCACCGCCTGGCTCGCCAGCAGCGCCGATTGCCCGGTGGAAGTTTTCGACTGGCCATTGCCGGTGGGCGAACTGGCCCTGGCCGTCGAGCATCTGCAACCCCGCGCGGTACTGCTGTATTCGAGCAAGGCACTCCATACCTCGGTGCTGGGCAAACTGTTGAGCGGCTTCAGTTGCCCCAAACTGATAACCGGACCAACGGTATGCATCCACCAGGCGGAGCTGTCCGTATTAACCCAAGAGATTCCTGAATTGCTCCTGGCCGAAGACCCGTTGTCGGCCCATCAGGTACTGATCCAGCGTGGACTTATTTAAATGCACTTGATCTGGCTGCGCACCGACCTGCGCCTACATGACAACACCGCCCTCGCCGCCGCCGCACAGCGTGGCCCGACAGCGGCCGTCTACCTGATCAGCCCCGGGCAATGGCTGGCCCACGATGACGCGCCGTGCAAGGTCGATTTCTGGCTGCGCAACCTGCAGCGCTTGAGCTCAGCGCTGGGCGAGTTGAACATTCCGTTATTGATCCGCCATGCCGACACTTGGGATCAAGCACCTGAAGTTTTGGCAGGCCTGTGCCAGGAACTGTCGGTGGAGTCGGTGCACGTCAATGACGAATACGGCATCCACGAAGAGCGCCGCGACGCCGCCGTGGCCAAGGCCCTCGAAGCTCAAGGCATCACGTTCCACACCTATCTGGACCAGTTGTTTTTCCAGCCCGGCAGCGTGCTGACCAAGACCGGCACCTACTTCCAGGTGTTCAGCCAGTTCCGCAAGGTCTGCTACAGCCGCCTGCATGGCGCCTTGCCGCGTTTGGTCGCCACTCCCAAGGCGCAGGCACCGCTCAAACTCAAAAGTGACGAGGTTCCGGATCACGTCGAGGGCTTCGCTACCCCGAGCGAAGCCTTGCGCGCCCTGTGGCCTGCCGGCGAAGCCGAAGCCCGGCGCCGTCTCGACCAGTTCGCCGACGCACAAATCAGCTACTACAAGGACGAACGCGACTTCCCGGCCAAGCCCGGTACCAGCCAGCTTTCGGCCTACCTTGCAGCAGGCGTGGTTTCACCGCGCCAGTGCCTGCATGCCGCGCTGCAAAGCAACCAGGGTGAATTCGAAAGCGGCGACATCGGCGCGATTACCTGGATCAACGAGCTGCTGTGGCGCGAGTTCTACAAACATATTCTGGTGGGCTACCCACGGGTCTCGCGCCACCGCGCATTCCGCCCGGAGACCGAAGCCGTGGCCTGGCGCAACAGCCCGGAAGACTTGAAAGCGTGGCAGGAAGCACGCACCGGCCTGCCGATCATCGACGCCGCCATGCGCCAGCTACTGGAAACCGGCTGGATGCACAATCGCCTGCGCATGGTGGTGGCGATGTTCCTGACCAAAAACCTGCTGATCGACTGGCGCGAAGGCGAGCGCTTTTTCATGCGTCACCTGATCGACGGCGACCTCGCGGCCAACAACGGTGGCTGGCAGTGGAGCTCGTCCACCGGCACCGACTCGGCCCCGTACTTCCGGATTTTCAGCCCCTTGAGCCAATCGGAAAAATTCGACGGCGAAGGTGTGTTTATCAAGCACTGGCTGCCGCAACTGGCGGCGCTGAACAAAAAGGAAGTGCACAACCCCGACGCCGTGGGCGGCCTGTTTGGTGTGGCCGACTATCCTCGTCCTATCGTCGATTTGAAAAAATCCCGCGAGCGCGCCCTCGCTGCTTTCCGCAGCCTGCCTTCACGCCAGGCGGTCGGAGGTGCTTATGAGTGATTTCCTGCGCCGCTTCGCCCAGGTGTTCGCCAGTGTGGACAAGCACAACCTGCACCTGCTCGATGGCCTGTACAGCCAGGACATCAGTTTTACCGACCCACTGCACGAGGTGCACGGGCTGCCGGCGTTGCACCGCTACTTCGCCGAGCTGTACGACAACGTGACCCAGTTGCGCTTTGACTTCCATGGCTTTGATCAAGTGGCGGAAGGCGAAGGCTACCTGCGCTGGAAAATGAGCTTCTGCCACCCGCGCCTGGCCAAGGGCGAAGTGATTCGTGTGGAAGGCTGCTCGCACCTGCTGTGGCGCGACAAGGTGTATCGCCACCGGGATTATTTTGACGCTGGACAGTTGCTGTATGAACACGTGCCGGTCCTTGGCGGTGTGGTCAGCTGGCTGAAAAGGAGAATGGGATGAGCCTTAATCTTCCACGTCGTTACTGGTTGACCGGGGCCAGCAGTGGCATCGGGGCCGAACTGGCCAAGACGCTGCTCGAAAGCGGTGCCCATGTGGCCCTCAGTTCCCGCTCCAAGGCGCCCCTGGAACAGCTTGCCCAGCAATACCCCGGGCAAGTGCTGGTGGTGGCCGGCGACCTGACCAACAGCCAGACCGTACGCGAGATCGGTGAACACATCGCGGTGGCCTGGGGTTCGCTGGATACGGTGATCCTGAATGCCGGCACCTGCGAATACGTGGATGCCAGGCAATTCGACGCCTCGATCATCGAGCACGTGGTGCGCACCAACCTGCTGGCCAGCAGTTACTGCATCGAGGCCGCGCTGCCGCTGTTGCGCGCCGGTCATACACCGCACCTGGTCGGTGTGGCCAGTGCGGTGACCTACCTGCCGATGCCCAGGGCGGAAGCCTATGGTGCGTCGAAGGCCGGCCTGCGTTACCTGTTCGAGTCCCTGCGTATCGACCTGTCGCCTGAAGGGATCGACGTCACCGTGGTCAGCCCGGGGTTTGTCGACACGCCGCTGACCGCCCGCAATGATTTCCCGATGCCCCTGAGCTGGCCGGCAGACAAGGCCGCGCGACATATCTTCGCCAAGCTGCAAAACCGTCCATTGGAAATTGCCTTCCCTGCCCTGTTTATTGCCGCCTTGTGGCCACTGTCGAAACTGCCGAACCGCGTCCAGTTGATCATTGGCAAACGCATGCTGCGCAGCCCGCCGCCGAGAAAGGACGACCTGTGAAGATCGCCATTATCGGCAGCGGCATTGCCGGGCTGACCAGCGCCTACCTGCTCAGTCGCCGCCACGACATCACCCTGTTCGAAGCGGGCGACCGCATCGGCGGCCACACCCATACGGTGAATGTCACGGTGGAAGGCAAAAGCCATGCGGTGGACACCGGCTTTATCGTGTTCAACGACTGGACCTATCCCAACTTCATCAAGCTGCTGGGGCAAATTGGCGTGACGTACAAACCCACCGAGATGAGCTTTTCGGTGTGCGACCCGAACGCCGGGTTCGAGTACAACGGCAACAACCTCAACAGCCTGTTTGCCCAGCGCCGGAATATTCTGTCGCCGGGGTTCTGGGGCATGTTGCGCGATATCCTGCGCTTCAACCGCCAGGCGCCCCTGGACCTGCAAGAGCAACGCATCAGCGCCGAGATGACCCTGGGCGAGTACCTGCAAGCGGGCGGCTACGGCCAGCGATTTATCCAGCACTACATCGTGCCGATGGGCGCGGCGATCTGGTCGATGTCCCTGGCTGACATGCTCGGGTTTCCCCTGCAATTCTTCGTGCGGTTCTTCAAGAACCATGGCTTGTTGTCGGTGAGCAACCGGCCGCAGTGGTGCGTGATCGAAGGCGGTTCCAGCCGCTATATCGAACCGCTGACCCAGTCCTTCCGCGAAAATATCCGCCTCAATTGCCCGGTCACCCGGGTTGAGCGTTCAGCCATCGGCGCAGTTATCCACAGCGCCGCCGGCAGCGAGGCATTCGACAAGGTGGTGTTCGCCTGCCACAGCGACCAGGCCCTGGCCTTGCTGGGGGATGCGAGCCTGGCCGAGCAACAGATCCTCGGTGCCCTGCCCTACGCCGACAATGACGTCGTCCTGCACACCGATACCCGTCTGCTGCCCGAGCGCAAACTGGCTTGGGCCAGCTGGAATTACCGGCTGGATGGCCGCGCGCAAAAACAGGCGGCGGTGACCTACGACATGAACATCCTGCAAGGCATCGACAGCACCACCACCTTTTGCGTGAGCCTCAATCAAACGGCGCTGATCAACCCGCTCAAAGTCCTCGCCCGCTACACCTACGCCCACCCGCAATACAGCCTGGCCGCCGTGGCCGCCCAAGCGCGCTGGGAAGAACTGCACGGCGCGCAGCACACCTATTATTGCGGCGCCTACTGGGCCAACGGTTTCCACGAAGACGGCGTGGTCAGCGCATTGCGCGTGGCCAAGGCGTTCGGGGAAATCCTGTGAACAGCGCCCTGTACAGCGGCTGGATCGCCCATCGGCGGTTTACGCCAAAGGGCCATGCCTTTCGGTACCGGATCGGCCTGCTGTACCTGGACCTCAGCGAACAGGACGAAGTGTTCGGCTTGTCGCCATTGGCGGGTGAGCGCTGGGCGCCGTTCGCGTTTCGCCAGCAGGATTACCTGCGTGAATTGACCCGTCACGGCATGAGTTTGACCGATGCCGTGCGCCAAGAAGTCGGCAAGGCCCTGGGGCGCATCCCCTCGGGCGTTATCTGCCTGCTGACCCAGGCCCGCAGTTGGGGCCTGGCCTTTAACCCGGTGAGTTTCTTCTACTGCTTCGAGGCCGACGGAACGCTGGCCGCGATCCTTTGTGAAGTGACCAACACCCCGTGGCGCGAGCGCTATCACTACGTGCTGCCGGCCCAGGCGCTGCCTGCCGGTGAGCATCAGCACTTCGCCGTGGCCAAGGCGTTTCATGTGTCGCCGTTCTTGCCCCGGGACCTGGAATACCGCATGAGCTTCAGCCCGCCCGCCGCCAGGCTCGGCGTGCATATGGCCGACTGGCAGGGCGAACTGAAAGTCTTCGACGCCACCTTGAGCCTGCAACGCGAAGCCCTGAACCGCGCCAGCCTCCACCGCTACCTGTGGCGCTTCCCGTGGATGACCGCCAAGACCTGCCTGGCCATTTATTGGCAGGCCTTGCGCCTCTTGCTTAAACGCACGCCGATTTTTTCCCATCACGCCGCCGAAGGCGCTTCTCGCACCGCAGTCGGGTACACCAAGGATCGCCGCCATGAAATCCCCTAGCTTATCGGTCAAATCCAACCGCTTGAACGTCAACGGCATGACCGCCGCGCTGCTGCGCAAAGCCGTGCTGCGCCAGCTCGGCCAACTGCGCCACGGCCAGTTGGTGGTGATCGAGGACGGCGAACGGCAAGTCTTCGGCGCACGGGAAGCGCACCTGCTGGGGGAGATCCAGATCCTCGATTCAGCCGTGTGGGGGCTGGTGGCGGCCAACGGCTCCATCGGCGCCGGCGAGGCATTTATCCATGGTTACTGGAGCAGCCCGGACCTGACCGCCGTGGTACGGGTGATGGTCAGCAACCTCGACGTGCTGGATGCGCTGGAAGGTGGGCTGGCCAAACTCGCGCGGCCCTTCACCCAGGGCCTGCACTGGCTCAACCGCAACACGCGCAAGGGCTCGCAGAAAAACATTGCCGCCCACTACGACCTGGGCAACGACCTGTTCGAGGAATTCCTCGACCCGACCATGATGTATTCGGCCGCGCAGTTCCTCACCGCTGACGACACCCTGGAACAGGCGCAGTTGAACAAGCTGGAACGCATCTGCCAGAAGCTCGCGCTGAAACCATCCGACCACCTGCTGGAAATCGGCACCGGCTGGGGCAGCATGGCGATTTATGCCGCGCAGCAGTACGGCTGCAAGGTCACCACCACGACCCTGTCCAAAGAGCAGTTTGCCTACACTGAAAAACGCATCGAGGCCCTGGGTTTGCAGAATCAGGTGACGTTGCTGCTGGAGGACTACCGCGACCTGACCGGGCAGTACGACAAGCTGGTGTCGATCGAGATGATCGAAGCCGTGGGCCACCGCTTCCTGCCGACCTATTTCAAACAGTGCGCGCAGTTGCTCAAGAGCAACGGCCTGATGTTGCTGCAAGCCATCACCATTCGCGAGCAGCGCTACGAACAAGCCAAGAGCAGCGTGGATTTTATCCAGCGCTATATCTTCCCCGGCGGCGCCTTGCCGTGTGTACAGAAGATGCTGGAGATCGTCAGCCGCGACACGGACATGAACCTGCTGCACATGGAAGACTTCGGCCTGCACTACGCGCGAACCCTGCGCCTGTGGCATGAGAACTTTCGCCGCGCCCACAGCCGCCTGACGGAAATGGGCTACGACGAATACTTCCTGCGGCTGTGGGAATTTTACCTGTGCTACTGCGAAGGCGGCTTCATGGAGCGCACCATCGGCACCGCGCAGATGCTGCTGGCCAAGCCGGCGGCGCTGACCCAGCCACTGCTCGGGCGCTTTGATGCTTAAACCACTGGCAAATGCCGTGCTGTTCCAGTGCGGCTGGTTTGCCTGTGTGCTGGGCGGCGACAGTCTGTGGCTGTTGGTGGGGTTGGCGGTGCTGGTAATCCACCTGCTGTGGATAAGTTCGTGGTCAGCGGAAGGCCAGGTGATTGTTGCCGTCACCTTGTTGGGCACCGTGATCGACACCGTGCTACGTGCATTCGGCGTGTTTCATTTCAGCCTGCCCGGGCTGTTGGCGCCATTGTGGCTGATCCTGTTGTGGGCATTGCTGGCGACCACGCTGCGCCATTGCCTGGCCTGGAGCGCGCAGCCCTGGTGGCGTGCGAGTTTGTTGGGGGCGGTGGGCGGGCCGTTGTCCTATTACGCGGGCAGCCAACTGGCGGGGGTGAGTTTCGGCTATGGCACCGTGCCGACCGTCATCGGCCTGGCGTTACTCTGGGGGATGATTTTTCCGTTGTTGCATTGGGTTGCCAGGCAGTTGGCACATTGACGTCCGTCAGGCCTTTCACACACCTATGAGCCGCTTGCCTTACACTGCGCGCCTATGACCAACATCCCCCATACCCAAATCGCCGAACCTGCCGTCACCTGCTCCACCTGCGCCGCATGCTGCTGCCAGTTGGAAGTCATGCTGATCACCGATACCGGCGTGCCCGATCGCTTTATCGATACCGACGATTGGGGCGGCGAAGTCATGCTGCGCCTGGATGACGGCTGGTGCGCGGCGCTGGATCGCGACACGATGATGTGCACGATTTACGAGAAGCGGCCGCTGATCTGCCGGGAATTCGAGATGGGCGCGCCGGAGTGCATCGATGAGCGCCAGGGGATTGCGACGGTGTATCGCTGATTTCGGAACCAATGAGTAGCCAATGTGGGAGCGGGCTTGCTCGCGAAAGCGGTGTGTCAGTCAACTGATTCGTGGCTGATATACCGCTTTCGCGAGCAAGCCCGCTCCCACAATGGTTTTGCAGTGTGCTTAAAAAACTACAACGGCAGCGTGTAGTGCAGCGAATAACTCTCTACACCATCGTTATTGCTGCTGATCCCGGCATTGGAGTAATGGGTGGCCCGAATGCCCACTTCACTGCCACCGACAAAGCGCAAGCCAAAGCCCAGCCGGTCTTCAAACTGGAAAGCCTGGCCGATATTGTTGTCTTCAACCCGCGTGCGGGAGAACACGGCCACACCCACGCCGGCCTCGATGTACGGCTTCACCCTCTCCCCGGCAAACTCATACACAAACACGGGTGAGAACGACAGGCTGCTGACGCTGGCCCGTTTGTCACCGTCCCAGTAGGTGTAGGCGCCGCTCCAGTACCCGGTCACGCGCCCCGTATCGGTCTGCCACCAGCTTTTATCCCAGTCCGAGGTCAGCCCCAACCGATAGGTCATGGTCGAATCGCTCGTACTTCCCACCCCAAGTTCCAGGCCTGCCGCCTGTGCGGAAAAAGAGTGCCCCAACATTGCGGCCGCAATCGCAGCCAAACAGAACAAGCGCTTCATAGAGAAACATCCCTTCCGAACGAAGTTGTATGATTTTGTACCGGCTAACTTGCTATAGAAGCTGCCGTATAGCCAGAAGTTCAGCGGATAAAGGCGTTATTTCACGTTTTTTTCACACGCCAAAACTACTCACAACTCCGGGAGATTTCCATAGGGTCGGTAGGATATTTCTTAGATGCTGCGGATCGCCGCTGGTCCAGAACTGTACAGGCGGCGGATTGCCAGTGGCCAGCAATTCGCGATCACTCAAAAGACGTTGCAATTGACGCGCTACTGCCGCCCCGGTGTCGATCAAAATGATCGTCGGCGGGAGCATCTCGGCGAGCAGGGGCTTGAGGAACGGGTAGTGGGTGCAACCGAGGATGATGGTGTCGCAACCGGCCGCAATCAGCGGCTCCACGTAGCCTTGCAACAGCAGGCGCAGGGCCGGGCTGTCCAGGTCGCCGGTTTCGATCAGCTCCACCAGGCCCGGGCAGGGTTGGGTGATCACCCGCACATCGGTGGCGAAGCGGTCGAGCAAGGCGGCGAACTTGGCGCTTTGCAGGGTGCCGGTGGTCGCCAGCACGCCGACGACGCCACTGCGGGTCGCGGCAGCCGCGGGTTTGACTGCCGGTTCCATGCCCACCAATGGCCAGTCGGGATAGTCCTGGCGCAAATCGGCAACCGCCGCAACGGTCGCCGTGTTGCAGGCAATCACAAACGCTTTGGCGCCCTTCTCACGGAAGAACGCCGCCACCTGTCGCGAACGATCGAGGATGAACGCCGGGGTTTTCTCGCCGTAGGGGATATTCCCGCCATCCGCCACGTACAGCAGCGACTCATGGGGCAGCAGACGCTGGATTTCGTCCAGCACCGACAGGCCGCCGACACCGGAGTCGAACACACCAATCGGCGCATCCTTAACCATGTTGGCTACCGCAGACGATGCAACCGGGATCGCGCTTGACCCGCAACTCGCGAAAACGCGTGGTCAGGGCGTCGATCAACAACAGCCGCCCCACCAACGGCTCGCCGAAACCGGCCAGCAATTTCAAGGCTTCCAGGGCTTGCAGGCTGCCGACCAAACCCACCAGCGGGCCGATGACACCGGCTTCGCTGCAGGTCAGTTCGGCGTCGCTGCCGTGCCCGTATAAACAGTGGTAGCAGGGGCTTTCGGCGCGACGAGGGTCGAACACCGACAGCTGGCCTTCGAGGCGAATCGCCGCACCGCTCACCAAAGGCTTGCCGGCAGCGACACACGCAGCGTTGACCGCTTCGCGGGTGGAGAAGTTGTCGCTGCAATCCAGTACCACATCGACCACCGCAACGGCGGCCGCGAGGGAATCCTCATCCAGCGCGCTGCGATGGGCAACCAGCTGTATGTCAGGATTGATCGCGCCCAGGCGGCGAATCGCCGAGTCGACCTTGCTCAGGCCGACGCTGTCGGTGTCGTGAATGATCTGGCGTTGCAGGTTGGTCAGGTCGACAGTGTCGAAATCCGCCAAATGCAGCTCACCCACCCCCGCCGCCGCCAGGTACAGCGCCACCGGCGAACCGAGGCCACCCAGGCCGACGATCAGCGCGCGGCTGTTTTTCAGGCGCAACTGGCCTTCGATGTCGACATGCTGCAACAGAATCTGCCGGCTATAGCGCAACAGCTCCTGGTCGTTCATCACGGGCGGCGTCCCAACGTGATGCGTTCGTGGCCGCCCAGGTCGATGCGGCTGTGGACTTCTTCAAAGCCTTCCCCCAGCAGCAGGTCGCGCACGGCGGGCGCCTGGTCGTAACCGTGTTCCAGCAGCAACCAACCTGCGGCGTCGAGGTGCGCGGGTGCCTGGGCGATGATCAGCCGCAGGTCGTCCAGGCCGTCATGCCCGGATACCAGCGCGCTGGCCGGTTCAAAGCGCACGTCACCGGCCACCAGGTGCGGGTCGGTGTCGGCTATATAAGGTGGGTTGCTGATGATCAGGTTGTAAGTGTGGCCTTCGAGGGCACTGAACCAATGGCTGTTCAGCACCGTGGCGTTGTTCAGGTGCAGGCGCTGGCGGTTGCGTTCGGCCAGGGCCACGGCTTCCAGCACGCGGTCGACCGCCGTCACTTGCCAGGCCGGGCGTTCGCTGGCCAGGGCCAGGGCAATCGCGCCGCTGCCGGTGCCCAGGTCCAGGACCTTGGCCGGTGTGGCAGGCAGCAATTCCAGGGCGGCTTCCACCAGCATCTCGGTTTCCGGACGCGGGATCAGCGTGTGCGGTGCCACTTCCAGGTCGAGCTTCCAGAAGCCTTGCTGGCCGAGGATGTAGGCCACGGGCTCGCCGGCACGACGGCGTTGCAGGTAGTCGGCAAAGGTCAGCGCGTGTTCACTGCTGACGATTTTTTCCGGCCAGGTGTGCAGGTAGCTGCGGGACTTGCCCAAGGCGGCGGCCAGCAACAATTCCACGTCCAGGCGCGCAGTCGGCGAGTCCGGCAGGTCGGCGGCGCGTAACAAACTGGCAATAATGGTCATTTATTCACCTATCGCCGCAAGCTGGTCGGCCTGGTATTCGGCCAACAACGGCTCGATTACCGCATCGACGCCACCGGCGAGGATTTCGTCCAGGGAGTACAGCGTCAGGTTGACGCGGTGGTCGGTGACCCGGCCCTGGGCAAAGTTGTAGGTACGAATGCGCTCGGAACGGTCGCCCGAGCCCACCAGCAGCTTACGCTCGCTGGCAATCGCATTGGCGGCGGCGCTGGTCTGCTGGTCATTCAGCTTGGCCGACAGCCAGGACATGGCCCGCGCACGGTTCTTGTGCTGGGAACGTTCTTCCTGGCACTCCACCACGATGCCCGAAGGCAAGTGAGTGATACGGATCGCCGAGTCAGTCTTGTTGACGTGCTGGCCACCGGCGCCCGATGAGCGGTAGGTGTCGACCCGCAGGTCTGCGGGGTTGATCTCGATGGCTTCCTGCTCGTCGGGCTCGGGCAACACGGCCACGGTGCACGCCGAGGTGTGGATACGGCCCTGGGATTCCGTGGCCGGCACCCGCTGCACGCGGTGCACGCCGGATTCGAACTTCAGTTTGCCGTAGACATTCTCGCCCTCAACCCGGGCGATGACTTCTTTATAGCCGCCGTGTTCGCCTTCGTTCTCGGACAGGATCTCCACACGCCAGCCGCGACGCTCGGCATAGCGCGAATACATGCGGAACAGGTCGCCGGAGAAAATCGCCGCTTCGTCACCGCCGGTGCCGGCGCGGATTTCAAGGAACACGTTGCGCCCGTCGTTCGGGTCCTTGGGCAACAGCATGCGTTGCAGGTCGCCTTCCAGTTCGATCAGCTTGTCCTTGGCCTCTCGCACTTCTTCAACGGCCATTTCGCGCATGTCCGGGTCGCTGTCCTTGAGCAGCGCCTGGGCGCCTTCGAGGTCAGCCTGAACCTTGAGCAACTGTTTATAGGTGCCCACGATCGGCTCAACTTCCGCGTACTCCTTGGAATAGGTGCGGAACTTGGTCTGATCGGAGATGACCTCGCCATCGCCGAGCAAGGCGGTCAGTTCTTCGAAACGGTCCTGAAGGACGTCCAGTTTATTGAGCAGTGACGCTTTCATTGCGGTTTTTTATCCGAAGAGCTTTCTGTCGCGCCCTCACCGAGGGCAAAGAGTTCCTGGGCCATGGCCAGCGCATCGAGGCGGCCTTCGGCGGTAAGCTTTTTCAACTGGACACTGGGAGCATGCAGCAATTTGTTGGTCAGGCCGCGCGCCAACTGCATCAGCACGTCTTCGGCGCTGCTGCCGTTGGCGAGCATACGCTGGGCCTTGATCAATTCCTCGTCCCGCAGGCGTTCGCCTTGCTGACGGTAGGCCTTGAGCACGTCCACTGCCGCCAGTTCACGCAGGCGCACCATGAAATCGTCGGCACCGGTGCTGACCATTTCCTCGGCAGCCTGGGCAGCGCCCTGGCGACTCTTCAGGTTTTCGGCGACCACTTCGTGCAGGTCGTCGACGCTGTAGAGGTAAACGTCGTCCAACTCGCCGACTTCAGGCTCGATATCCCGGGGAACGGCGATATCCACCATGAAGATCGGCTTGTGCTTGCGCAGTTTCAGGGCGCTTTCCACCGCGCCCTTGCCGAGGATCGGCAACTGACTGGCAGTAGAGCTGATGACGATGTCGCTGCGCACCAGCTCGGCCGGGATGTCGGAGAGCAACACCGCGTGGGCACCGAACTGCTCGGCCAGGATGCTGGCGCGTTCCAGGGTACGGTTGGCGACGACGATGCGCTTTACGCCCAGCTCGTGCAGGTGGCGGGCGACCAGGGTGATGGTCTCGCCGGCGCCGATCAGCAGGGCCTGGCTGCGCTGCAAGTCACTGAAAATCTGTTTGGCCAGGCTGACGGCGGCAAACGCCACGGACACCGGGTTTTCACCGATGGCGGTGTCGGTGCGCACCTGCTTGGCGGAGTTGAAGGTGGCCTGGAACAGGCGCCCCAGCAGCGGGCCGATGGTGCCGGCCTCGCGGGCCACGGCGTAGGCGGACTTCATCTGGCCGAGAATCTGCGGTTCCCCCAACACCAGCGAATCCAGCCCGGAGGCGACGCGCATCATGTGACGAACTGCCGCATCCTCTTCGTGCACATATGAGCTTTGGCGCAGCTCATCGAGGCTCAAATGGTGGTAATCGGCCAGCCAGCGCAGCACCACATCCGCTGAAAGATGTTCCTGCTCTATATAGAGCTCGCTGCGATTACAGGTCGAAAGGATCGCAGCTTCGCGACTGTCGGTGAGCCGGCAGAGCTGCTGCAAGGCCTCAACCAACTGCTCGGGAGTAAAAGCCACGCGCTCGCGGACGTCTACAGAAGCAGTCTTGTGGTTAATACCGAGTGCAAGGAAGGCCATTCAATATCGCTGATGATGTCGGGAAGCCGACAATTGTCCTACTTCGAATGATTCAGAACAACCACCGTAGGCTATTGTCCTAGTAGCTTACGCCTATAAAGGCCATCTGTAGGAGCGAGCTTGCTCGCGATGGTCGTTAACGATAACGCTGGCTTACGGGATAAAACGCGTTGTCCTCTGGTTCTTCGCGAGCAAGCTCGCTCCTACACGGTTATGTTTGGCCGAAGGCTTGTGTCATGATGATCCGACCGCAGGTTAGTCGTCCTCTTCCTATATGAATAGATCTTCCGCGTTGCTCCTTGCTTTTGTCTTTCTCAGCGGCTGCCAGGCCATGGCACCCGTGTCGCCGGACGGTACGCCGCCGGTAGAAGACAGCACCCCCGCCCCTGAAAAGCCCAAGGTTTATTCCTCGTTCAGTGAAGAGACGATCTTCAGCCTGCTGAGCGCGGAGCTGGCCGGCCAGCGCAATCGTTTCGACATTGCCCTGGATAACTACGTGACCCAGGCCATCAATACTCAGGATCCGGGGATTTCGGAGCGGGCGTTTCGCATCGCCGAGTACCTGGGCGCCGATCAGGCGGCCCTGGACTCCTCGCTGATCTGGGCGAAAAACGCCCCGGACGATCTCGAGGCGCAACGGGCAGCGGCCATTCAACTGGCCCGCGCCGGACGCTATGACGACTCCATGGTGTATATGGAGAAGGTCCTGCAGGGCAAGGGCGACACGCATTTCGACTTCCTCGCGCTGTCGGCCGCCGACACCGATCAGGACACCCGCAACGGCCTGATGAAGAGTTTCGACCGCCTGCTGCAAAAACACCCGAACAACAGCCAGCTGATTTTCGGCAAGGCGCTGTTGTTGCAACAGGATGATGAGCCCGAGGCTGCGCTGAAGCTGCTGGAGCAACACCCGCCGGAAGAGGGCGAGATCGCGCCGATCCTGCTGCGCGCCCGCCTGCTGCAAAACCTCAACCGCGGCAAGGAAGCGATTCCGCTGCTGGAAAAAAGCATCAAGAAGTACCCGGGCGACAAGCGCCTGCTGCTGACCTATGCCCGCATGCTGGTCGAACAGGACCGCATGGAAGACGCCAAGGTGCAGTTCGCCAACCTCGTGCAGCAATACCCGGACGATGACGAATTGCGCTACTCCCTGGCGCTGGTGTGCCTGGAAGCCAAGGCCTGGGATGAGGCCAAGGGTTACCTGGAAGACCTGATCGCCCGCGAGAGCCACGTGGATTCGGCGCACCTGAACCTGGGCCGCATCGCTGAAGAGCGTAACGACCCGCAGGCTGCATTGCTTGAATACGCTCAGGTCGGCGCCGGCAATGACTACCTGCCGGCGCAACTGCGCCAGGCCGATATCCTGATGAACAACGGCCGTACCGACGAGGCGGAAAAACGCCTGGCTGCCGCACGGGATGCCGAACCGGACTACGCGATCCAGCTGTACCTGATCCAGGCCGAGACCTTGTCGGCCAACAAGCAGGGCGATCGCGCCTGGAAAATCCTCCAGCAAGCCTTGCTGCAGTATCCGGACGACTTGAACCTGCTGTACACCCGCGCCATGCAGGCGGAAAAACGCAATGACCTGGCGCAGATGGAAAAAGACCTGCGCCTTATCATCAAGCGCGACCCGGACAATGCCATGGCACTGAACGCCCTGGGTTACACCTTGTCCGACCGTACAACGCGTTACGCCGAAGCCAAGGAGCTGATTGAAAAGGCTCACCAGCTCAACCCGGAAGACCCGGCCGTACTCGACAGCCTCGGCTGGGTGAATTACCGCCTGGGCAACCTGGACGAAGCCGAACGCTTGCTGCGCCAGGCGCTGGAGCGCTTCCCCGACCAGGAAGTCGCCGCACACCTGGGCGAAGTGCTCTGGGCCAATGGCAAGCAGCGTGAAGCGCGACAAATCTGGGAGAAGTTCCTCAAGGAACAGCCCGAAAGCCCAATCCTGCGCAGCACCATCAAGCGCCTGACCGGATCCGAGACCCTTTAATTTTATGTTTTTGCGCCACGTTATCGTTTTCAGCTTTATTGCCCTGCTTGCCGGCTGTTCCGGTCTTGGCACCCGTGAATCTGTCGAAGGCCCGGGCAACCCGGCGCAGTGGCAGCAGCACAAGGATCAACTGAGCAGCCTTGATGGCTGGCAGATCGAGGGCAAGGTGGGCATTCGCGCCCCGAAAGATTCGGGCAGCGGCACCTTGTTCTGGCTGCAACGCCAGGACTATTACGACATTCGCCTGTCTGGCCCGCTGGGCCGCGGTGCGGCTCGCCTGACCGGCCGGCCGGGGCAAGTCAGCCTGGAAGTGGCCAATCAGGGCCGCTATGAAGCGCCAACGCCGGAAGCCCTGCTGGAAGAACAGATGGGCTGGAAACTCCCCGTATCGCACTTGGTGTGGTGGGTACGCGGTCTTCCTGCGCCAGACAGCAAGAGCCGCCTGAGCCTCAATGGCGACAGCCGCCTGGCTTCGCTGGAACAGGATGGCTGGCAGGTCGAATACCTGAGCTATGTGCAACAGAACGGTTACTGGCTGCCCGAGCGCATCAAGCTGCATGGCACCGACCTTGACGTCACGCTGGTGATCAAGGACTGGCAACCGCGCAAGCTGGGGCAGTGAGATGAACGAGCAACGCCTGACCCTGCCCTCCCCGGCCAAACTGAATTTGATGCTGCACATTCTCGGTCGCCGTGAAGACGGCTATCACGAGTTGCAGACGATTTTTCAATTTCTCGACTACGGCGATGAGCTGACCTTCGCCGTTCGCGATGACGGCGTGATCCAGTTGCACACCGAATTCGACGGCGTGCCTCACGACAGCAACCTGATTGTGAAGGCCGCGAAAAAACTCCAGGAACAATCCGGTTGCCCATTGGGCATCGACATCTGGATCGAAAAAATCCTGCCCATGGGCGGCGGCATCGGTGGCGGCAGCTCAAATGCCGCAACGACATTGCTCGGCCTGAATCACTTGTGGCAACTGGGTTGGGACCACGATCGCCTGGCGGCGCTGGGCCTGACACTGGGCGCGGACGTCCCGGTTTTCGTGCGTGGGCACGCCGCTTTTGCCGAAGGCGTGGGGGAGAAACTCACCCCTGTAGACCCCGAAGAGCCGTGGTATGTCGTGCTTGTTCCGCAAGTATCTGTAAGTACAGCAGAAATTTTTTCAGATCCACTGTTGACACGTAACTCTCCTCCCATTAAAGTGCGCCCCGTTCCCAAGGGAAACAGTCGAAATGACTGCTTACCGGTTGTAGCAAGGCGTTATCCAGATGTACGTAACGCTTTGAATTTGTTAGGTAATTTTACCGAAGCAAAATTAACCGGAACTGGAAGTTGTGTGTTTGGGGGCTTCCCAAGCAAAGCTGAAGCTGATAAAGTCTCGGCCCTTCTTACAGAGACCCTTACAGGGTTTGTAGCAAAGGGAAGCAACGTTTCGATGTTGCATCGCAAGCTGCAAAGTCTGCTCTAAAGGAACCGAGTACTGGGTACTCGTTGCAACAGATACAGGGGCGTCGCCAAGCGGTAAGGCAGCAGGTTTTGATCCTGCCATGCGTTGGTTCGAATCCAGCCGCCCCTGCCATTTTCTATACTCATCCAGGTTACCCTCAGCCTCTAGGTACTGCGCGTGTCCAAGATGATGGTCTTTACGGGGAATGCTAACCCCGATCTGGCTCGGCGTGTTGTACGTCAGCTGCATATCCCTCTCGGTGACATCTCTGTCGGTAAATTCTCCGACGGCGAAATTACAGCCGAGATCAATGAAAACGTCCGCGGTAAAGATGTCTTCATTATTCAGCCGACTTGCGCTCCGACCAACGATAACCTGATGGAACTCGTCGTGATGGCTGATGCCTTCCGCCGCTCCTCAGCGACTCGAATCACAGCTGTAATCCCTTACTTTGGTTATGCCCGTCAGGATCGCCGTCCGCGTTCCGCACGTGTGGCTATCAGCGCGAAAGTCGTTGCTGACATGCTGACCGTGGTAGGTATCGACCGTGTTCTCACGGTTGACCTGCACGCTGACCAAATCCAGGGGTTCTTCGATATTCCGGTAGATAACATCTACGGCTCCCCCGTCCTGGTGGATGACATCGAAGACCAGCGCTTTGAAAACCTGATGATCGTGTCCCCGGACATTGGTGGCGTCGTGCGTGCACGGGCTGTTGCCAAATCCCTGGGCGTGGATCTCGGGATCATCGACAAACGCCGCGAGAAAGCCAATCACTCTGAAGTGATGCATATCATCGGTGATGTCGAAGGGCGTACCTGTATTCTGGTTGATGACATGGTCGACACCGCCGGCACCCTGTGCCACGCGGCGAAAGCCTTGAAAGAGCACGGTGCAGCAAAAGTCTTCGCCTACTGCACACACCCTGTGCTGTCGGGCCGAGCGATCGAGAACATCGAGAACTCAATGCTGGACGAACTGGTGGTGACTAACACCATCCCGTTGTCCGCTGCCGCTCAAGCCTGTTCGCGTATCCGTCAACTGGATATCGCACCGGTAGTTGCCGAAGCGGTTCGCCGCATCAGCAACGAAGAATCGATCAGCGCGATGTTCCGTTAAGGGTCAAACCTTAGCAGCATCAACCTGACGAAAAGCGCCCCGCCCCAGCATTCTGTTGGGGCGGGGCTTTTTTGCCCATATCGCCTTTAGCGCTGGTCGCAAACGCTAGGGCGAATGTGGTTATTTTGGAGATACAACATGAACGATTTTACTTTGAATGCTGAACTGCGTTCCGACCTGGGGAAAGGTGCGAGCCGCCGCCTGCGTCGTCTCGCAAGCCTGGTTCCAGCTGTAGTTTACGGTGGCGAAAAAGCCCCTGAATCCATCAGCATGCTGGCTAAAGAAATCGCCAAACTGCTCGAAAACGACGCGGCTTACAGCCACATCATCGAGCTGAACGTTGGCGGCACCAAGCAGAACGTCATCATCAAGGCACTGCAACGTCACCCAGCTAAAGGCCACGTGCTGCACGCTGACTTCGTACGCGTAGTAGCTGGTCAGAAACTGACCGCTATCGTGCCTGTGCACTTCGTTGGTGAAGAAGCTCCGGTCAAGAAAGGCGGCGAAGTTTCGCACGTTATCGCCGAGATCGAAGTGACCTGCCTGCCGAAAGACCTGCCTGAGTTCATCGAAGTCGACCTGTCGGCTCTGGAAATCGGCGCAATCGTTCACCTGTCCGACCTCAAGGCTCCTAAAGGCGTTGAGTTCGTTGCACTGGCTCACGGTGACGACAAAGCTGTTGCAAACGTACACGCTCCACGCGTTGCACCAGAAGCTGAAGAAGGCGCTGCAGAGTAATTCACTCTGTAATGCCGGAGCTTGAGGAAACATCGCGGACCGGAACGTAGCGAGAAAGCGGGCGAGAATGCGAAGTTGGCCTCTAACGGTTAATGAGTTTTTGTCGTCCACTTTCGCCGCACCAACGGCGATGTTATCCACAACTCCAAAGGAAGGGCCCCTGTCGTGACTGCCATTAAACTGATCGTTGGCCTGGGAAATCCAGGCGCCGAATACGAACAGACCCGGCATAACGCGGGGGCCCTTTTTGTTGAGCGTATCGCCCACGCCCAAGGCGTCAATCTTGTGGCCGATCGCAAATATTTTGGCCTGACCGGACGCTTTTCGCATCAGGGTCAGGATGTTCGTCTGTTGATTCCCACCACCTACATGAACCGCAGCGGCCAGGCTGTCGCGGCGCTTGCGGGCTTCTTCCGGATCAAACCCGAAGAAATCCTGGTGGCCCATGACGAACTAGACCTGCCACCCGGCGTTGCCAAGCTCAAGCAAGGCGGCGGCCATGGCGGGCATAATGGCCTGCGCGACATCATCGCGCAGTTGGGCAATCAGAATACGTTCTACCGCTTGCGGCTTGGCATTGGCCACCCGGGCGTTGCCAGTATGGTTTCAAATTTCGTCCTGGGTCGTGCGCCACGCGCCGAACAGGAAAAACTCGATGCCAGCATCGATTTTGCCCTCGGCGTGCTGCCGGATATCTTCGCCGGTGAATGGAACCGTGCGATGAAAAACCTGCACAGCCAGAAGGCCTGACTCTTTACCCGAGGGGAAACACCATGGGATTCAATTGCGGCATCGTCGGCCTACCTAACGTCGGCAAGTCCACCCTGTTCAACGCCCTGACCAAATCCGGTATTGCGGCGGAGAACTTCCCCTTCTGCACCATCGAACCGAACACCGGTATCGTGCCGATGCCCGATACACGCCTGGACGCCCTGGCGGCCATCGTGAATCCAAAGCGCATCCTGCCGACCACCATGGAGTTCGTCGACATCGCGGGCCTGGTAGCCGGCGCGTCGAAAGGTGAAGGCCTGGGCAACAAGTTCCTCGCCAACATCCGCGAGACCGATGCCATCGCCCACGTGGTCCGCTGCTTCGAAGACGAGAACGTGATTCACGTCTCCAACAGCGTCGACCCGAAACGCGATATCGAGATCATCGACCTGGAGCTGATCTTCGCCGACCTCGACAGCTGCGAGAAGCAACTGCAAAAGGTCACGCGTAACGCCAAGGGCGGCGACAAGGACGCAGTGGTCCAGAAAGCCTTGCTGGAGCAACTGATTGCCCACTTCACTCTGGGCAAGCCGGCACGCAGCCTGATGAAGAACATGAGCACCGACGAAAAGGCGGTGATCAAGGGCTTCCACCTGCTGACTACCAAGCCGGTGATGTACATCGCCAACGTGGCTGAAGACGGTTTCGAGAACAACCCGCTGCTCGACGTGGTCATGGCCATTGCCGAAGAAGAAGGCGCGATGGTTGTTCCAGTGTGCAACAAGATCGAAGCGGAAATCGCCGAGCTGGAAGACGGCGAAGAGAAAGACATGTTCCTCGAGGCCCTGGGCCTGGAAGAGCCTGGCCTGAACCGCGTGATCCGTGCCGGCTACGAAATGCTGCACCTGCAGACCTACTTCACCGCCGGTGTTGAAGAAGTACGCGCCTGGACCGTCAAGGTCGGTGCCACTGCCCCGCAAGCGGCTGGCGTGATCCACACCGACTTCGAAAAAGGCTTCATCCGCGCCGAAGTCATCGCCTACAACGACTTCATCCAGTTCAAGGGTGAAGCCGGTGCCAAGGAAGCCGGTAAATGGCGCCTGGAAGGCAAGGAATACATCGTCAAGGATGGCGACGTGATGCACTTCCGCTTCAACGTATAAGCTTTACCTGCGGCCTATGCCGCAAAACAAAAAGCCGATGCACTGCATCGGCTTTTTTGTGGGCGCTCACTTCCCCGCCACCGAAAAAAACTTCGGTATTCAATATTGTTAGAGCCAGTCCCATCTCTAAAATTAGCAGCGAGAACTTCAGAATTCGATTCGGTAGATATGAAAAATCACCAGCCCGGTAGGCAGTCCAGCTCGCTACCAACGTGCGCATGCCCCTGGGGAAGCGCCTCCCTGCGATAGGGCGCCGTTGTAAGCTAGTAAGCGGCCTACCCTGCCGTTACTGCTAACGACGGCACCTGGGCGGAATCGGACTACTTGCCTCGATGTTAGACAGCCGGACCTTCTACTGCTCCAGACCGTCACAGCTTTCCTAAACTCCCTGTGACTGTTAGCTCAGCAATTCCCTGACGAATAAACACAAGGTTCTCATCCAGTGTTTCGAGCGCACCGCGCACGTTGTTGGCAATTTCTGCCGACCCACGTTGTTCGACCCACTTGGAAAGCTCTTCAACTGCGGCGCCTAGGGCGAGTTGGTTCTGATTAAGGCGATCAAACAAGCTAGCAATCAGTTTGATATCCGTCATGGCGGCTCTCCGTGTTTTGAGCAAGCGTAGCACCGACGCCTTAATCACTCGGAATCACTTTCATGGAAAGCATATCTACCGGCGGCTGGAACCTGCTGACTTAGTACAGCAACAAGCACTTGCCGATGGAAACGCCCAATACACCGCCGACACCTTGGACATCCCCATTAGCACGGTGCGCCTACGTTTGTCCCGGGCGCGAGAACAGCTCAAGCGGGCCACCTACAACCCGCTACAACCGTAAATCAGCGCACCGGCGCAACGCCGACACCCTTTGCAGGAGCAGTTGATTTACCCGTTTGACGCAAGCGTTGGGCAGCAGGGATATCTGCCCGACTCGATTGATCTGGTATCAGGCCTTTTTGGTACGCGGCAACAGAATCGCCAACACCCCGAACAGCGGCAGGAACGAGCACAGCGTGTACACGTACTCGATGCCGTGGATGTCTGCCAGGTGCCCCAGCAACGCCGCACCGATCCCGCCAAAACCGAACATCAGACCGAAGAACACCCCGGCGATCATCCCCACATTGCCCGGCACCAACTCTTGCGCGTACACCACAATTGCCGAGAACGCCGAAGCCAGGATAAAGCCGATCACCACGCTCAGGATGCTGGTCCAGAACAGGTCCACATGGGGCAGAATCAGGGTGAACGGCGCCACCCCGAGGATCGAAAACCAGATCACTGCCTTACGGCCGATCTTGTCGCCAATCGGCCCGCCAAAGAACGTGCCCGCCGCCACCGCGCCGAGGAACAGGAACAGATGCAGCTGGGAACTGGCCACCGACAGGTCGAACTTCTCGATCAGGTAGAAGGTGAAGTAACTGGTGAAACTGGCCATGTAGAAGTACTTGGAAAACACCAGCAGCCCCAGCACCACCAGCGCGCTCAGCACCCGGCCCTTGGACAGGCCGTGAGTGGCCGCCTGGCCTTGTTTGAGCTTGAACAGGTTCAAGTGGTGCGCGTACCAGCGGCTGATCGCATACAGCACAAACAACGCAAACACCGCGAACAGGCCGAACCAGGCCACATTGCCCTGGCCGAACGGAATGATGATCGCCGCCGCCAGCAACGGGCCGAAGGCCGAGCCGGCATTACCGCCCACCTGGAACGTCGACTGCGCCAAACCATAACGCCCGCCCGAGGCCAGGCGCGCCACGCGGGAGGCTTCCGGGTGGAAGGTGGACGAGCCGATGCCGATCAGCCCCGCCGCCAGCAGGATCAGGGGGAAGCTGCCCACCTGGGACATCATCAGGATGCCCACCAGCGTGCAGATCATTCCGCAGGGCAACAGGTACGGCTTGGGATGGCGATCGGTGTAATAACCGACCCACGGCTGCAGCAGGGACGCGGTGAGCTGGAACGTGAGGGTGATCAGGCCGACCTGGGTGAACGTCAGGCCGTAATTGGCCTTGAGCATCGGGTAGATCGAGGGCAGTACCGACTGGATCAAGTCATTGATCAAATGCGCCAGCGCCACCGCGCCGATTACACGCATCACCAACGGGCTGGTTTGCCCGGCGGCAGGCGCCGTAGCCACGGAGGGCTGGGAATTGCTCAGAGCCATGGGAGGTTTTCCGTACAGCAGATGGATGCACAGGTGCAGGTGCGACAATGTGCCACTTTTGGGTGCAGGAAGGCTATCCCGTTAGCAGGCTAACGAGTAGATGAATCGATGCAGCGGTCATGGTTTGTAAAGGGCCAGCAAGATGAATCCCTTTAATTTGCGGGACGTTTCCTAGAGAATCTTTCGGCCTTGTGCCTGGGGGAGTCGGTGGCTAGTCTTCGGTCCGTCGCTGGTTTTCAGTGATCGGGTTTAGCAGCCTGAAATCAATAGGTGTCAGCTTCCTAAGGTAAAAACAGGAGTTACACCATGGATAAATCACTTCCCGAGCCTCCATCAGATTGCTTCGTCGTAAGCGAAGACCTCAGTTTCGAAGACGCCCTGCTCTACACCTCACACCTGCTCAACAGCGCATCCGCCACTGCTCTCGACTGCCGCGACACTATGCAACACCATGATCGAGCCAAAATTCAAGCCGTATGGCACCTGCTGGAAATGGCCAAAGCCATGGTGGATCGCTCGATAGAGTGCCTGCACCCGCGCAAAACCTGACGCACGAACGCCAGAACACAGCAGATCAAATGTGGGAGCGGGCTTGCTCGCGAATGCGGTGGACCAGCCAATACCTCTGCTGACTGACACACCGCATTCGCGAGCAAGCCCGCTCCCACCTTTTGATCTTCGCCGCCTTGGGACCTGCGCAAACCCCAACCGCTCGTCACCAAACACGGTGTTTCCCGTTAAACAGTTGATAGCGTAGATAAATTTTCAAAAAAAGCGCTTGACGCATTCCCGTTCTCCGCGAATAATGCGCGCCACTTGGCTACATAGCTCAGTTGGTTAGAGCATAGCATTCATAATGCTGGGGTCCGGGGTTCAAGTCCCTGTGTAGCCACCAAGTACTAAAAACGGCTTACCGAAAGGTAGGCCGTTTTTTTATGCCTGAAGAAAAGTAAACCGCCCTATTGCCCCACAGACGTCAGTGTTTATGCCGATGGTGCACATCGGGAAAATGCGCATGACTGTGCTGGATCGGTGCGTGCTCATGGGCATGACTATGTGGCTCGGTACCGTCCCACGCAAAGTTATGCACATGCTGGTGGTGCTCATCGTGTGTATGGCGATGACCGTGCATGAGGGGATCGTGCTGATGCTCGTGCGCATGATGTTCCATCAGATGAATCCACACCCCGATGGCCATCAAGGCGGCCGCGAGCAAGAACATCAGCGAAACTGACTCGCCCAGGATCAGGATCGAGATGACCGCGCCCAGGAAAGGAGCCGTGGAAAAATAGGCGCCGGTGCGCGCACTGCCAAGCCCGCGCAGAGCGAGCACAAACAGCACCAGACTCACGCCATACCCAAGCAGCCCAACCACCATGGTTGACCCGAGCGTGGCCACCGCTGGCAGTTGCGACCCGATGGCCAACGCCAAACAGCAATTGACCACACCCGCCGCCAAGCCTTTGCTGCCGGCGATAAACAGCGCATCCGAGGCAGAGACCTTACGGGTCAGGTTATTGTCGATGGCCCAACAAAAACAGGCGAACGCCACGGCCAGCGGCCCCGTCCAATCATGAGCCGTCGCTGTCCCGTGCGGCCATGACAAAACGATCCCGCCCAGAACAATAGCGATCATGCCGATCACGATGCGGCGATCTGCGTTCTCTTTGAACACGACCCACGCCAGCACGGCCGTGAGCACCGACTCAAGATTGAGCATCAGCGATGCGGTGGCGCCCGCTGTGCGGGTGAGCCCGTACATGAGCGCCACAGGCGCAAGCACGCCCCCAAAGACAATGGCGCCCACCAACCAGGGCCACTCTCCGGCTGCAAGCCCGGGCCGTTTCCAGCCGTGGTCGCGAGCAAACCGAACGATGGCCAGGCCCAGGCCGCTGCCCAGATAGAGCAGCCCTGCCAACAGGATGGGCGGCGTATCCACCCCTAGGAGCTTGGCAAGCGGAGTGCTGGCGCCGAACAACGCCGCCGCCGCCAACGCGTAGAGAATGCTCACATTCATAATGGGTCGCCCTGTCAGGCTTATTGCATAAGGACGAGCATCATAGCTGTGCCCGGGTAAGAATTATGTGAATGCCAGCCTGGCTGGATTCTGTACGACTGAAGCGGCAGGATAGCCCGGCTGGCAAACCACAAGAAGGTGACGCATGACATTCCCCGCTACCGGCATCAGCACTGACCGCCTCTTACTGCTGGGCGCCCACCCTTCCCACGCTCGCGCCCTGCAAATGTACCTGCTGCAAAATCGCGCCTTTCTGCAGCCTTGGGAGCCTTCGCGTGACGACGCCTTTTTTGAACTGGACGCCATCACCGAACGCCTCCACGCCATGGCCGACAAAACCGCCAGCGGCGAAGCGTTGCACCTGCTGATATTCAGCCAGGACCAAATCATCGGCGCCTGCAACTTCAGCAACATCGTGCGCGGTGCGTTTCAGGCCTGCCACTTGGGTTATGCGCTGGCTGAATCCGCCCAAGGCCAAGGCTTGATGCACGAAGCGCTGACGGCGGCGATTGCCCATGTGTTCGACGCCATGCAGCTGCACCGAATCATGGCCAACTACCGCCCAGAGAATGAGCGCAGTGCGCGCCTGCTGGCACGGCTGGGGTTTGAAAAAGAGGGCGAGGCGCGGGCGTATCTGAGGATCAACGGGGTCTGGGCGGACCATGTGTTAACGGCACTGATCAATCCGGCAAGCGACCGTCTATTGCAGCCCGAAGTTTTAAACCACTAGAATGGGATTAATTCTCACTTACGACTCTCTCTCATGAAGCTGTCTTCGCCCACCGACGCTCCTACGCTCGATGCGCTGTACCGCGGCTACCACGGCTGGTTGTTGACCTGGTTGCGGCGTCGCGTGCATTGCTCCCATCAGGCGGCCGACGTGGCGCAAGACACTTTCGTACGCTTGCTGGCATCGGGTACTTACGTGGCGCCGGGTGAGCCACGGGCTTATCTGGCCACCATCGCGCGCCGGTTGCTGATGGACAATGGCCGCCGCCGACGCCTGGAACAGGCCTACCGCGAAGAGCTCGAACGCTGCGCCGCGTACCTTGAACAGGCGCCTTCGCCGGAGCAGATCCTGCAAGCCGCGCAAATGCTTGAAGCGATTGATCGGGCCTTGGCGCGCATGAACAAGCGGATACGCGACACCTTCATCCTGCGTTACCTCGAAGGCCTGGACCAGGCGCAAATCGCCCAGCGCCTCGGGGTCTCGGTGCGCACAGTACAGAACGATCTGGTGGAAGCCTTGCTGGCGTGCGATGCGTGCGCCCAGCCATGAACCAGCCTATGCCCCACGCTGTGCTGCGCCAGGCCGCCGAATGGCTGGTGCGGCTGGATCACGAAGGCAATGCCGCCAACGAACAGGCGTTTCGCGCCTGGCTGGCCGCCGACCCGCAGCACCCGCAAGCCATTGCCCGCCTTCAGGGCCACTTGCTGCCTCTCAAACAAGCCCCGGCCCGTGCCGCATTGCGCCGGGCCCGGCAGCCTCGCCAAGGGGCAACGCTGGTCAAGTGTCTCGCCCTGGCCCTGCTGCTCGCGGGGGTGCCGGCGTACCAGTACGAGCAACGTGGCTATCTGTTCGCCGACCTGAGCACCGACCGTGGCCAATGGCGCCAGACGCTGCTGGCCGACGGCAGCGACCTGCAACTGGAAGGCAGCTCTGCGGTGAACCTGCACCTGGACGCCAGCCAGCGCCGCGTGCAACTGCTGCATGGTGAGATTCTGGTAACAGTGGCCAAGGACACCCAGCGCCCGTTTTATGTCGACACCCCGCAGGGCAGCATTCGCGCCCTGGGCACGCGTTTTATCGTCGAACTCAGCGACACCGCCACCGTGGTCAAGATGCTCGAATCCTCGACCCGCATCGACAGTGCCGGGCATACGATTACCCTCGGCCCCGGCGAGCAGGTGCGCCTGGATGCAAGCGGGCCCGGCACGCCGAAAAGCGTTGATGTGCAAGCACAGCAGCAAGCCTGGACGGCCCACCAGTTGCTGGCCAACGACGAGCCGCTGGCGGATGTACTTGAGCGCCTGGCGCGGCATCGCCCGGGTGTGCTGATGTTCGATCGCCAGGCGCTGCAAGGCATTCGGGTGACGGTGATGCTGCCGACGGACGACAGCGACCGCGCATTGCGCCTGCTCACACGCACCCTGCCGATTGAAGTCAGCACCTACACCCCGTGGCTCACACGTGTGCGCCTGAAATCCCCCGCCGGATAATTCTTACGCACCGTTGCGTGTTTTCGGTTTTGCCGCGTCCTTTCCTTGGCCAACATCCAAAGGAGCACCGATAACATGTCTTCAACCCCCACACGCGGCGGCCTGTTGCTGGCCAGTCGACTGTTGCTTGGCTGCCTGCCCCTGGCGGTGCCGGGCCTGGCCTACGCGCAGCAGCAGGTACAGGCGTTCGACATCGCCCCCGGAAAACTCGGTGACGTGCTGACGCGTTACGCCCAGGCCGCCGGCGTGCCGATCTCGTTCCTGTCGCAACAAGTGGCCGGGTTGGACAGCCCCGGCGTGCGCGGCAGCTACAACGTGGAGGACGGGTTCGCGCAGGTGCTGGCCGGCACCGGCTTCGCAGCACGCGGCAATGCCGATGGCTACCAGCTGGAAAGCCTGCCGGTGGCCGGCGGCGCGCTGTCGCTGGGTGCCACAGAGATCACCGCGAATCAGTTGGGCACCATCACTGAGGGCAGCGGTTCCTACACCCCGGGCACCATCGCCACCGCCACGCGCATGGTGCTGACCCCACGGGAAACCCCGCAGTCGATCACCGTGATCACGCGCCAGCATATGGATGACTTCGCGCTCACTTCGATCGACGACGTGATGCGCCATACACCGGGCATCACCGTGTCGACCTTCGACAGCGAGCGTAACAATTACTACGCCCGCGGCTTCTCGGTGGAAAACTTCCAGTACGACGGCATCCCGACCCTGCGCAACTCCGCCTACTCGTCCAGCCAGACCCTCAGCGACATGGCGATCTATGACCGCGTGGAAATCCTCAAGGGTGCCACCGGACTGCTGACCGGCGCCGGCGCCCCTGGCGCGACGATCAACCTGATCCGCAAAAAGCCCACGCGGGACTTCAAGGCCAGCGTCGAACTCGGCGCCGGCAGCTGGGACAACTATCGTTCCCAGATCGACGTGAGTGGCCCGCTGACCGACAGCGGCAACGTGCGCGGGCGTGCGGTGGCGGCGTACCAGGACAAGCACTCGTTCATGGACCACTACCAGCGCAGCACCAATGTGTATTTCGGCACGCTGGAAGCCGACCTGACCGACGACACCCTGCTCACCGTCGGTTTCGATTACCTGGACAGCGACCCGCAAGGCTCGGGCTGGTCCGGCAGCCGTGCGCTGTTCGATCGCAACGGCAACCGCATCGATGTAAAACGCTCCTACAACAACGGCGCCAAGTGGAGCCGCTGGGAGCAGTACTCCCGCAGCGTGTTCTCCACCCTGGAACACAACTTCGACAATGGCTGGGTGATCAAGGGCCAATACACCCACCAACTCATGGGCTACGACGCGCCCCTGGGCTCGATCATGAGTGGCCCGTTCCCCGCCACCGGACTGTCGTCCCTGTACGCGAACAAGTTCACCGGCAACACCCGCGCCGACTCGGGCGATGTCTACGCCAGCGGTCCGTTCAGCCTGCTGGGCCGTACCCATGAATTGGTGATTGGCGCGTCGGCCTCGAACTCCCACTGGACCGGAAAGGACTACGGCGCCCCCACTTATGTGGGCAACAACGAGATCGATTTCTGGAACTTCGATGGCAACGCTCCGGAGCCGAACTGGGGTGAACCGACACGGATCATCGATGCCACGACCCGCCAATCCGCAGGCTATATGGCCGCACGTTTCAACCTCATGGATGACCTGAACCTGTTCCTCGGCAGCCGCGTGGCCAACTACAAATTGCGTGGCGAAGACGACTCCACCGAGACCGGCAAGCTGGTGCCCTACGCCGGGGTCACCTACGACCTGAACGACAACTTCACCGCGTATGCCAGCTACACCGACATCTTCATGCCGACGACCTACAGCCGCGACCGCAACAACAAATTGCTGGAACCGGATGAAGGCAAGAACTACGAGACCGGCCTCAAGGGTGAGTTCTTCGAGGGCCGGCTCAACACCAGCATGGCCTACTTCGAAGTGCACGAAACCAACCGTGCGGAGCCGGACGCCGAATACAACGCCGCGCCGACCAACCCATCCCTCGGGTATGCCGAGAAAGGCATCAAGGCCAAAACCAAGGGTTTCGAGGCCGAGATGTCCGGCGAGCTGGCGCCGGGCTGGCAGGCCCAGGCCGGCTACACCCACAAGATCCTGCGGGATGAGCATGGCGACAAGGCTTCGACCTGGGAGCCGGAGGACCAGCTCAGTTTCTTCACCTCGTACAAACTCAAGGGTCCGCTGGACCGCCTGACCGTCGGCGGCGGCGCGCGCTGGCAGAGCAGAAGCTGGCAAGTGGTGTACAACCGGCCCAAGGCGCAAAACGAAGAGTTCTCGCAGGAAGCGTATTGGGTGGTGGACGCGATGGCCAAGTATCAGGTCAGCGAACATCTTTCCGCGACGCTGAACGTCAACAACCTGTTCGACAAGCAGTACTACACCAACATCGGCTTCTATAACACGGCCTATTACGGCACCCCGCGCAACGTGATGCTCACCACGCGCTGGGACTTCTAACCGGCCAGGCGCCAGCGCCCCGTGACGTGGGGCGCTGTTGCGTCAAACAGCGTGCCGCACAAAACACTGCTCCACCACAGACTTGCCCCACTGCTGCCCCTCCTGTTCCGACTCCAGCACAAAGCCCGCGCTTTCATAAAGCTTGCGCGCCACATCCAGGCCCTTGAACGTCCACAGCCGCACCGCCGGGAACCGGTGCCCGTCACAGAAATCCAGCGCCTCTTTCAACAACCGTTTACCCAAGCCCTGGCCGTGAGCCGACGGGTCGAGGATGAAGCAGCGCAGGATCGCCTCGCCGTTTTCGCCCTCGCCATCAATCGCGATCGAACCGACGATCTGCTCTGCGTCCAGCACTGCCCAGACTTGGTTGCGCGGGTTGGCCAGGCGCCCCATCAACTCGGCCATGTCCGCCGCCACCAGGCTTTCAAACGGCTGGCCAAAATTCGCATGCTGGGCGTAGTACTCGGCGTGCATCTGCGCGATACGCCCGATGATGCCTGGCCGGTAGCCTTGGGCAATGCGGTAGTGCCTCGGCTGCCGGGCGCCGGTACGTTGGGTTTGCAGGGCTGCGGCGTATTGATCGAGCCCACGGCTGACGGCCTGTTGCTGTTCGCTGGACAAGTCGCCAATCGCCTCGCCCACCTGGCGCCGGGCAAACGTTTCGATGTCGCGTAACGTCTTCTGGCCTCGTGTGGTGAGCCGCAGCTTTTTCGAACGGGCATCGTCCTCGTTGGCAAACTCTTCCAGCTCGCCCGCCTCGACCAGCTTGCGCACCATGCGGCTCACCGACGACTTTTCCAGCCCCAGCAACATGACCAGTTCAGCCGCTGTCAGCGCGCCACGCTCGCCGATTTCAACAATCGTGTGCACCGATGACGGTGGGTAACTGCTGGCCGCCAACTTCGGCTGCATGAAGCCCAGCTCTCGCACCATAAGACGCGAGGCACAGCGGATCTGATCGATAAGGTCTGGCTTGGAACGGTTCACGGGGGGAAACCTCTTGCCCGAATGACGAAGGATATAGTTGTACCGCACAACCAAATACAGATCAATCTCCCAACCTGCAAACCACTGAGGTACATTCCCTCACCACGGACAACAGATCATTCTCAAATGAACGGAGTCATCGCGTGTTTTCGATTTTTCACCGCCAACGCCTTACCACCCTCTCGCTGATCACCGCCGCCCTCACCCTCGCCGCCTGCCACAGCGCCACCGCGCCGGAACTGCCGCCCGCCCCGGAGCTCGGCTCGGGCTATCGCACCGACATGAGCCCCCGCCACGCCGAGCGCCACATGGCCGCCGCCGCCAACCCGCTGGCCGCCGAAGCCGGGCGCGAGATATTGCGCAAGGGCGGCTCGGCCATCGACGCCGCGATTGCCATGCAGGCCGTGCTGACCCTGGTGGAGCCGCAGTCCTCCGGGATCGGCGGCGGCGCGTTCATCATGCTGTGGGACGGCAAGCAGGTGCACGCCTACGACGGTCGCGAAACCGCACCGGCGGGCGCTACCGAGCGGTTGTTCCTCAACGCCGATGGCACGCCGATGTCGTTCCCGCAGGCGCAGATTGGCGGGCGTTCGGTGGCCACCCCGGGGGTGTTGCGTGCCCTGGAAATGGCCCATAAAAAGACCGGCCACCTGCAATGGGCCAAACTGTTTGAGCCGGCCATTCGCCTGGCCGAAGAGGGTTTCCCGATCTCTGCGCGCCTGCACAGCCTGATTGCCGCTGACCGCTACATCAGCCGCTCGCCGGAAATGACCGCGTACTTCCTGAATGCCGACGGCAGCCCGAAGGCCACCGGTACGCTGCTGAAAAACCCGGCGCTGGCCAACGTGTTCAAGCGCATCGCCAAGGAAGGGCCGGACGCGCTGTACTACGGCCCGATTGCCGACGAAATCACCCGCAAGGTGCAAGGCAACAGTAACCCCGGCAGCCTGACGCTGACCGACCTCAAGGGCTACAGCGCAGTTGAGCGGGCGCCGTTGTGCACCGACTACAAGCGCTGGAAAGTCTGCGGCATGCCGCCGCCGTCGTCGGGCGGGATCGCCATTGCGCAGATCCTCGGCACGTTGCAGGCCCTGGAAACCCGCGACCCGCGTATGACGCTTGGGCTGTTGAAGCCGGTGAAGAACGATTCCCCGGCCGGCCTGGAACCGGTGCCCGAAGCGGTGCACCTGATCGCCGAGGCCGACCGCCTGGCCTACGCCGACCGCGCCCAGTACGTGGCGGACTCCGACTATGTGCCGGTGCCGGTGGCCGGGCTGGTCGCGCCGGACTATCTGGCCGGCCGTGCCGCATTGATTGGTGAGCGCAGCATGGGCGTCGCCAAGCCGGGCAAGCCTGCGGGAATTGAAGTGGCCTACGCGCCGGATCGCTCGCCGTTGCGCATTTCCACCTCGCAAGTGGTGGCGGTGGATGACGTGGGTGGCGCGGTGTCGATGACCACCACGGTGGAGTCCGCATTCGGTTCCCATGTAATGGTCCAGGGCTTTTTGCTGAATAACCAGATGACCGACTTCTCCTTCATCCCCGAAGAGAACGGCCAGCCGGTGGCCAACCGGATCGAGCCGGGCAAGCGCCCCCGTTCGTCGATGGCACCGACCCTGGTGTTTGATCGCCAGAGCGGTGAGTGGGTGGCCACGGTGGGTTCGCCGGGCGGTTCGCAGATCATCGAATATGTGAGCAAATCCCTGGTGGCCATGCTCGACTGGAACCTCGACCCGCAAGCGGCCGTCGGCCTGCCCAACTTTGGCAGCCGCAACGGCGCGACCGAGCTGGAAGCCGGGTTGTTCAGCGCACCGTTGAAACAGGCGCTGAAGGACAAGGGCCACGCCCTGAGCGAAATCGACATGACCAGCGGCGCCCAGGCGATCGTCCGGGTGCGCGATGCGCAGGGCAAAGCGTCGTTGATCGGCGGGGCTGATCCACGCCGTGAAGGCGAAGCACTGGGGGATTAAGTTGACTCATTGGAGAGCTGCGCGTGCACAAGGCAAATAACCTCGGCGCCCTGATGGGCGTCGATCATGGATTTTGTTCGATTGACGATCCGTTGCGGCCTGACGAGGTGTTCATCTGCAAGCAGGTGCACAGCGCCACGACCATTGAATGGCACCCGGAGCTTACGCCCAACACGGTGGAGGCTGACGGGGTTTTCAGCCGGGATGTGCAGCCGATTGCGGTGATCACCGCCGATTGCCTACCGTTGCTGATGGCCTCGGAGAGCGGGGATTTTGTCGCGGCGATTCATGGCGGCTGGAAGGGGCTGCAAGGCGGGATCATCGCCAATGCCATGCAACGGTTTACCGCCGAGGGAGTGGCGTTGGACCAGTTGCGGATTGCGATCGGGCCGTCGATCAAGCCGTGTTGTTATGAGGTGAGTGGCGAGTTTGTGGCGCAGTTGCAGGCGAGTCAGGGGCATTTGTGGCGGGATGGAAATGCGCCGTGGACGTTTGAGCAGCCGGGGCCGTTGTTGGCACCGGAGATTCAGCCGCCAGAACCCAGGCAGGCGTTGAGTGCGTGGTTTGATTTGGGCCGGTATGCGCTGATCTTGCTGGAGGCGGCAGGGATAAAACCTGAGCAGGTTGAGGTGAGCGAGGTGTGTACGTATTGCACCTCGCCGGCGTTTGCGAGTTACCGCCGAAGGACCCATGACAGTACGGAGCGCAAGACGTTGTTGTATTCGTGGATTTCCAGGACTGCGCAAATCTAGTGTGGGAGCTGGCTTGCCTGCGATGACGGAGTGTCAGTCAATATTTTATTCACTGATCCACCGCTATCGCAGGCAAGCCAGCTCCCACATTTGATCTTTAGCGGCTGATCTTCAACCCCTTACGCCCCGCATGCCGCTCCAGCGCCAGCTCGATCAAGCGGCTCACCAGCTCGCTGTAGCTCATGCCTGCCGCCTGCCACAACTTCGGGTACATGCTGATGCGGGTGAACCCAGGCAACGAGTTGATCTCGTTGATCAGCACCTCACCCTCATCCGTCAGAAACACATCCACCCGCGCCAGCCCGGCACAGCCCAGGGTTTCAAACGCTTCGATAGCCAACGCACGAATGCGCTCGCTGGCTTCAACGCTGATGTCCGCCGGCACCACCACCTGGGCTGCCTGGTCATCGATGTATTTGCTGTCGTAGGAATAGAACCCGTCCCGTACCACGATCTCGCCACAGCCGCTGGCGATGGGATTCTCGTTACCCAACACGGCGCATTCGATTTCCCGGCCTTTTACCGCCGACTCCACCAACACCTTTTCATCAAACCCGAGGGCCAGTTCTACGGCGGCATGATATTCAGCCTCGCTGCCCACCTTGCTCACGCCCACGGATGAACCCTGGTTCGCCGGTTTCACGAACATCGGCACTCCGAGTTTCTGCCGGGCTTGTTCGAAGGTGGTTCGCGCCGCCGTGCGACGGTTGAGGGTAATGAACGGCGTCACGGCAATCCCGGCATCGCGCAGCAGGCGTTTGCTGATGTCCTTGTCCATGCACACGGCCGAGCCCAGCACGTCGGAGCCGACAAACGGCAAGTCGGCCATGCGCAGCAGGCCTTGCAGGCAGCCGTCTTCGCCGAGGGTGCCGTGGACGATCGGGAAGATCACATCGACATGTTCCAACGAGGCCTGGCTGGCGGTTTCCACCAGTTGCTGGCTGGCCTTGCCCGGCACCACGGCCAGTTCACGATTGGATTGATTGAGGGCGATCAGCGCCGGGTTTTCTTCGTTGAGCAGAAAGCCCGAGGTGTCGTTGAGGTGCCAGTGGCCGGCCTTGTCGATACCGATCAGGATCGGCTCGAAGCGCGAACGGTCCAGTGCATCGACGATGTTGCGCGCCGATTGCAGCGACACTTCGTGCTCGGCCGAACGGCCACCAAAAATAATCCCTACCCGCAGCTTGCTCATGATCGGCCTCACGTTTGAAAGTAAGGCTTCTTACCATGAGCCGTCAGCGATTCGCTACCAGCGTGGCCCCGAACAGCACATAACAACCACCGGCAAACCGGTCCAGCCACTTGCGCGAGCGGGCATAGACGTTGGCCATCCGCTCACTGGAAAACACCAGCGCCACGCAGGAGTACCAACTGAATGACAAGGTCGCCATGGTGATCACGGCCAGGGTCAGCAGCATCGGCGAGGGTGATTGGGGCATGGTGGATGCAAAGATCGTCGCGACGAACAGCGCCGCCTTGGGGTTGGACAGGTTGCCCAGCAAACCCAGGCGCCAGGCGGAGAACAGTGAACGCCGAGGTTCGTCGGGCAACAGGTTCTGGGCCATCGACGGTGCCGAGCGCCGGAACAGTTTCAAGCCCAGGTAAATCAGGTAGCAGCCGCCGATGATCTTGAACGCCAGGTACAACATGGGTGCTGCGGTGAACAGCGACTTGATCCCCAGCCCACCCGCCAGCCCCCAGATCACCGTGCCGGTGGCCACGCCAGCCGACGCCACCACGCCATGGCGGCGTGAACAACTGGCGGCCAGTTGCGCGGTGTTGAAGAAGTTCGGGCCGGGCGTCACCACCGCGACGGTCCAGAGCAGGGCCAGCGAGACCAGAGGCGCCGCGTAGGCCGGATTGAACAATTCCATGTGGGATTCCGCCGAGGGCAGTGCAGGAATAAGGATCATATGCCCGGTACCCGCCCTGCACAATCGTACAAGACCCCGGCAGACAGCGGATTCAGACTGGGTTACCGTATTTCCATCTCTTTGCGCGACAACTCATCATGGCGACCAATATCGACTGGCTGCACCGCGCGCCCCACGCCAGTGGCCTGGAGCGCATCGAGGCGTATTTTGCCGGGTTTGGCTTCGACCCCCATCGCCACGACACCTATGCCATCGGCCGTACCCTGTTCGGTGTGCAGAGCTTTCACTATCGCGGCGGCATGACCCACAGCCTGCCGGGGCGGACCATGGTGATCCATCCCGATGAAGTGCATGACGGCTGGGCCGGCAGCGAGGAAGGTTTCAAATACCGGATGATTTACGTGGAGCCGGCGCTGATCCAGCAGGTGCTCGGCGGCAAGCCGTTACCGTTCATCCCCGGCGGATTGTCCAGCGACCCGTGGCTGTACCGCGCCAGTGAAGTGTTGCTGCAAAGCCTGGATTGCCCGATTGATCCGTTGCAGGAACAGGACGCAATGTTTGACCTGGCCCAGGCGCTGAATAACGCGTCGGGCATCACGGTCAATCGCAAGACCTTCGACTACCGGGCCGCCGAACGCGCACGGGAATTTATCCACAGCGCCCTGGGCCGGCCGATTACCCTCGATGAAATGGCGGAATACGCCAACCGCGACCGCTGGGCGTTGTCGCGGGATTTTCGTTTGTTGTTCGGCACCAGCCCCTATCGCTACCTGACCATGCGCCGCCTGGACCTGGTGCGCAGCCTGCTGGGCCAGGGCCAGTCACTGGTGGATGCGGCGCTGACCGCCGGCTTCACCGACCAGAGCCACATGACCCGCCAGTTCCGCAGCACTTTCGGCATGCCGCCGTCGCGCTGGGTGAAGATGCTCGGGCGCTGAAATCCCGCCTTGAAACGCGATCAACCTGTAGGAGCTGGCTTGCCTGCGATGGCGGTGGGTCAGTTAATAAATTGTTGGCTGACACTCCGCCATCGCAGGCAAGCCAGCTCCTACAGTTGATTTATGTCGCTGCTGAAATCGCATCCGACTCTATAGCGCGCTCTTTAAGTGCTAACGCCAGAACCGCCCCCGCCAGGGCAATCGCCGCGCTCCACCACAACGCCAGTTCAATCCCGCCCGCCTGCGCCGCGCCCGTCGACCCACCGGCGTTCGCCAACGACACCAGCAACGCCAGCCCCAACGCACCGCCAATCTGCTGGCTGGTGGACGCCATGCCTGCCGCCACGCCCTGCTCGCCCGGCCGGATGCCCAGCCCGGCGGCCACCCACATCGCCGTCCAGGTCATGCCCTGGCCAATACTCAGGATGAAAATCCCCGGCAGCAACGACCAGAACCCCGCCCCCGTCGGCAACGCCACACATACCAAAGCGATACCCACCGCGCCCGCCAACTGGCCGCTGACCAGGGTGTTGCGCAACCCCAGCCGCGCCAATGAACGCTCCGCCAGCCAGATACCCGCGGTGCACACCAGCGTCGCCGGCAAAAACGCCAACCCCGCCTGCAACACGCTGTAGCCGTAGACCTGCTGGTAGTACACCGCCAGAAAGTAGTACTGCACGCCAAAGCTGCTCATGAACACCGCCGTCAACACCATGGCCATGCGCAACTCGCGATAGCCCAACAAGCGTAGCGGCATCAGGGGATCACGGCCCCGGTGTTCGATCCACCCAAACAATCCGAGCAGCGCCAGCGCCAGGGCCATGCAGCCCAGGGTCGACGGTGCCGCCCAACCCCACTCCGGCCCCTGCACCAGGGAGAACACCAGCAAGGTGCCGCCCAGCGTCACGGTCAACGCGCCGCTGATATCAAAGTTGCGCCCGCTGGCCCGCTCGCCATCGGCGGGAATCCAGTAGCGCGCCGCCAGGGCACAGGCACCGGCCAATGGCACGTTCACCAGAAACACTGCTTCCCAGCCCCAGGCCTGGGTCAGCACGCCGCCGAGCAACGCGCCCAATGCCAGGCCCGCCGCAGACGCCGCGCTCCACACGGCAAACGCCCGATTACGCGCGGGCCCTTCGGCGTAGTGGGTGTTGATCAGCGCCAGCGTGGCCGGGAACAACAGCGCGCCGCCCACACCCTGCACCGCCCGCGCCAGCACCAGCAGCAAGGCGCTGCCACCGAGCACCGCCGCCAGGGAAGACAGCGCGTACAGCGACTGGCCAAGCATGTACAAGCGCCGCTTGCCCAACAGGTCCGCCGCCCGACCGCCCAGCAACAGGAAGCCACCAAACGCCACGCTGTAGGCACTGACCACCCACTGCAATTGCTGGGCAGAAAACCCCAAGTGGCTGCCGATTTGCGGCAGCGCGACAAACACGATGGTCGCGTCGAGGGCGATGATCAGTTGCGCGGTTGCCAGCAGCAACAGCATCCAGCCAGAGGGTCGAGAAGAAGACATCACAGCGTCCTGCCTGAAAATGAGAGGCGCCAGTTTCTTTCATGCCCAACAGATGATAAATACCCCTATCACTCTTTCAGTAATGACTTTAATCATGGATCTGAATGCTGTTCGCCTGCTGGTGCGCGTCGCCGAAACCCGCAGTTTCACTCGCGCCGCCGGAGACCTGGGGCTGACCCAATCGGGCTTGTCCCGGGCCATTTCCCGACTGGAAAACCAGCTGGGTGTGCGCCTGCTGCAACGCAACACCCGCAGCGTCAGCCTCACGCCCGACGGGCAGATGCTGTATGAACGCAGCGCGCCGCTGCTGGCGGAACTGGCCGAAGCCGAGCGGCAAATGCTCGACCGCCGTGCCTCACCGTCCGGTTTGCTGAAGATCAGCACGCCCTCGTTGTTTGGCCGCAAGGTGGTGATGCCGGTGATCGGCGAGCTGACCCTGCAATACCCCGACCTGCGCATTGAAGCGGTAATGACCGACCGCCTGGTGGACATCGTCGACGAAGGCTTTGACGCCTTGCTGCGCACCGGCGACATCCAGGACCAACGCCTGATCGCCCGGGCACTGCCACCGCTGCGCTGGGTCACCGTCGCCTCCCCGGCTTATCTCGCGCGTTTTGGTACGCCGCAGACCGTCGATGAACTCCAGGACCACAATTGCCTGACCGTACGTAACCTGCGTACCAGCCGGCTGGTGGACTGGCAGTTCATGCTCGATGGCAGGGTGCAGGACGTGAGTGTCGAGGGGCGGTTGATCTTTGATATCGGCGATGCGCTGGTGGACGGCGCGCTGGGCGGATTCGGCATCGCCCAGGTGATGGACTTTGCGGTGCGGGAAGATCTGGCGGCCGGGCGCCTTGTGCCCTTGCTGGAGGAATTTGCCGGGCGCAGTCGGGCGATATCGCTGGTGTATCCGCCATCGCGGCAGTACTCGCCGAAGTTGATGGCGTTTGCCGAGGCACTCAGCAAAGCCCAGTGGTAACACAACCTTTGTGGCGAGGGAGCTTGCTCCCGCTCGGCTGCGCAGCAGTCGTATATCTACCGACCAAGTGTATTGGCAGGAAACAATGGGACCGCTTCGCGCTCCAGCGGGAGCAAGCTCCCTCGCCACAAAACCAGGCTGTACCGGAAGAATTGGCACTGGGCTTAAAGCTGTCGCCCATCAATCGGCTCACCAATCGTCAGGAAATGCCCGCCCGCCACATGGTGCAAGGTACGCAGCGCATCCTGCCCTTCGAAATGCCAGCGACCGTCGCTGAATACGCGCTCATCAGCCTGGGCGGCCACCACTTCGGCGAGGAACAGATCGTAGGTCTGCTGGTTATGCGGTTCCGGCAGCAAGCGGCATTCCAGCCACGCCACGCAGCCTTCAAGCATCGGCGCTTCGGTGTGTTCGCCGCTGAACGTCTGCAAGTCATATGCGGCGAACTTGTCGGTCTCGCTGCCGGTGGTGTTGCCCACGGTCTGCACGATATCGGCCTGGGCCGCACACGGTACGTTGAGCACGAAAGTGCCGGCGCCTTCGAGCAGTTGCCGGGTCCAGGTGGCCTTATCCAGCACGACGGCGACTTTGGGCGGCTCGAAATCCAGCGGCATCGCCCATGCCGCGGCCATGATGTTGCGCTGGCCGTTGTGCGCGGCGCTGACCAGTACGGTCGGGCCGTGGTTGAGCAAGCGGTAGGCCTTGGACAGCGGGACGGGACGGCGATGGTTAGGGCTCATGGACGAAAGGCTCGGAAAAAAAACCTACGATACCTCAAGCATGAGCCCGGGTGACTAGCTGCTCAGTTGATTGGCAAATTGCCCTACGGCGCTGACCACTTTCTGGGCGCCGTCCTGGATCTCGACGATCACTGTGCCCGCCTCGGCCGCCAATGCCAGCCCTTGCTCGGCCTGCAGGCGGCCATCGGTCATCAGCGCCACCGCATCGCGGGCCATGTCCTGGTTCTGGCGCACCACGCCGACGATTTCCTCGGTGGCCTTGCTGGTACGCGACGCCAGTTGCCGAACCTCGTCGGCCACCACCGCAAAACCACGGCCTTGCTCACCGGCGCGGGCGGCTTCGATGGCGGCGTTGAGCGCCAGCAGGTTAGTCTGCTCGGCGATGCCGCTGATGGTCTTGACGATGCTGCCAATCACCTGGGACTGGGCGTTCAGCGCTTCAATGCCCTCACCCGCCTGCTCCATGTGCTTGGCCAGGTCGCGCATCACCTCCACCGCCTGGGTGACCACGGTGGTGCCGCGCTGGGCGCTGCTGTCGGTGTGCAGCGAGGTGCTGTAGGCGATGTTGGCCGCGTCGGCCACGGCCTGTTCCTGGTTGACCTGGTCGGTGATCACCGTGGCGAACTTGACCACTTTGTACAGCCGCTCGTTGGCGTCGAGCACCGGGTTATACGAAGCCTCCAGCCACACCACCCGCCCGTGGCTGTCCACTCGCTTGAAGCGGCCCGCGACGAATTCACCGGCGTTCAGGCGCTTCCAGAACTGCTGGTACTCGACGCTGCCGGCATCCTGCGGCTCACAGAATATCCGGTGATGTTTGCCCTGGATCTGCGCCAGGCTGTAACCCATGCCGTTGAGGAAACGGTCGTTGGCCGTCAGTACATTACCGTTGAGGTCGAACTCGATCACTGCCGTGGAACGCACCAGCGCGGTGATCAGGTTTTCGTGCTCGCGGGACGCCTCGATAGTGCGGGTCAGGTCGCTGGAGTACATCGAAATATGCTTGATACGCCCGTCACTGCCACGCACCGGTTGCACGATGGAGCGCAGCCACGCCTCATTGCCGTTGCCGCGCATCAGGCGTACGGAACCGGCGAAGTGTTCGCCACGCACCAGGGCGTTCGTGAAGCGCAGTTGAAAGGTGTCGTGCTTGACGTGCGCCGGCACCAGATCCTCGATCAGGCGGCCTTGCAGCTGGCTTGCCTGGTAAGCCATCTCTTGAAGGAAGATGGCATTGACGGACTCGATGCGCCCTTCGGGATCCAGGGTCAGGGCCATCATTTCGCTTTCCAGGCTCTCCTTGACCTGCTGCAAACTGGATAATTCTTCGCGAAGAGCAGACAGCTCCTGCTTGAGACGGGTGTTGAACATGGAGGCACCGGTGGGCAAATGAGGGCGGGATCTGACCTGCATCGGCGCTGCCGGCATTTTCTTAAGAGAGCTTTAGCCCATTGCCCAACTATATTTTTTCAGCCCCTCAACTGCCGTTGTTACGGCAGATGCCCATCACTTGGTAGTGGAGCGTGTTGAGCTTGCCGGTGGAGTCTTCGTAGGTCATGCGTGACGGCACCGCGCTGCACGAGCGGATCGGCGGCGTGACATTCACCACCTTGGCAATGTCCAGCTTCATGCCGTAGCGATACACCAGCACCTCGGGCGCAGGCTTGCCCTTTCTGGCGGCGTAGGCGGCCATGGCTTGCTCATTGTTTTGCATCAATTGGGCGAAGGTGCGGTCGCCTCCACCTTCGGCCATCGCGCCGGCGGAAACGATCAGGGCCAATGCAGCGACAGTGGTTTTCAGGGTATTCATGAGGGCGTCCTCGTCTGACTTATTGAATTAAAAGTTCAGAGCAAGAATAACTAACCAAGCCTGTCGCAAAGTTCACCGAAAGATTACTTATCCGTTATGTTTTATTGAAATTCCAAAATTGTAATCTGTGCGCCACCTCGCCGTTATCTCGTGTTTGCAACTATCTGCCCGGGCACCATCACAACAAGAATGCCCCATCGATAAGAAGCTGATAGCTGCCACTACCGAGGAGCGCTACATGAGCACTAACCGCACATTTTCACTCTCCATGATTGCCGCCCTGGCGGGGCTCACCCCGCTGTCAGGCATGGCCGTGGAAGAAAAACCCGAAGGGTTTATCGAAGGCAGCACCTTGAACGTGCTGGCCCGCAACTTCTACTTCAACCGCGATGACCGCAAGGGCCAGTCGAGCCCCACCGGCAATGGCTATTCCGAAGCCTGGGCCCAGGGTTTTATCGGCAAGTTCGAATCCGGATTCACTCAGGGTCCGGTGGGTTTCGGCCTCGATGCGTTTGCGATGTATGGCCTGAAACTCGACTCCGGCACCGGTCGCAGCGGCGGCAAGGGCTCGTTCGGCGTACTGCCGGTAGACAGCGACAACCACCCCGAGGACGGCTACAGCAAGCTCGGCGGCGCGGTAAAAGTGCGCCTGTTGGATACCGTGATCAAGGCCGGTGACGTGTTCCCGCTGACCCCGGTGGTGGCCTTCGGCGACTCGCGGGTGTTGCCGGAAAGCTTCCGTGGCGTCACCGCGCAAAACACCAGCATTGACGGCTTGAGCTTGCAGGCCGGGCACTTGAGCGGCATGAGCCAGCCCACCCAAAGCGGCATGGATAAAGGCTTCGCGACGTTTTATGCGGGCAAGGTGGATTCACCCTGGATCGGCTATGCCGGCGGCGACTACCAGGTGAACAAACACCTCAGCGTCAGCCTGTACACCAGCCGCCTGAAGGATGCCTGGGACCAGTACTACTTCGGCAGCGCCGCCAGCTACCCGCTGAACGATGACGTGTCGCTGTTTGGCGACTTCAACTATTACAAGGCCGTGGACGAGGGCAAGAAACGCCTTGGCGAGTTCGATAACAACATCTGGAGCGCCAGGCTTGGGGTCAAGGTCGGCGCCCACAGCCTGGCCCTGTCGCACCAGCGCAACAACGGCGATGACGACTTTGACTACCTGCGCATGTCGGACTCGATCTTCCTCAACAACTCGATCCAGTACAGCGACTTCAACTCGCCCAAGGAACGCTCGTGGATGCTCGCCTATAACCTCGACATGCAGGCCTTCGGCATTCCTGGCCTGACCTTCATGACCCGCTATGGCAAAGGTACCGGCGCCGACTACAGCAACGCCAACAGCGTGTACATGCGCCGTGACGCGGCCGGCGACCCGCTGACCGATCAACGCCGCTGGGAGCGGGATATCGAGGCGAAGTACGTGGTGCAGGGCGGTAACTTGAAAGACCTGTCGCTGCGTTTGCGCCAGGCGACCGTTCGCTCAAGTGCCTTTGAGTCGGACTTGGAAGAAGTTCGGTTGATTGTCGAATACCCATTGGCAATTCTGTAAATGAACACAACGGCAAATGCTTACATTCATTTGCCGTTGACTAGCATCTGTTCACAAATTGAAGCCTGTCAGAACTGTAATATGCGCCTCACCTTCTCGTTAAGTTGCGCTTCATATACTGGTCACAACTAACGGCACACGCCTTATTTGGAGACACGTCATGAAGCCATCCCACCTGTTATTGATCAGTTTTCTCGGCGCCACTTCCACCCTCGCATTCGCCGACGACGGCGCCGACCGTTCCCGGCAGTTCCTCGCCGAGTTCCGCCAGCAACAGCAACAGGTCCACGGTGAACAGTCCGTGGCCGAGACCGCGCCCGCCGACGCACAGAAGCAGTCGATCTGAACGGCGCACACCGAGCACATTCATCTCTGAAGCTTTTGTGTAGCTCCTTTGGAAAGAGATGAATTTTTAACGCCCCGGATGGGGCGTTTTTTTTGCCCGCCCGTTCTGCAACGCAACAACCAGTCACAAACTGGCTGATTGACCCTGTAGCTACTTCAGCCTTCAGGCTTCGGAAAATTCGAATTTCAGTCTCTCTCTATCAGTAAAAGGTAAATCCCCATGCGTATCCTTGTGGTTGAGGACGAGCAAAAAACCGCCGCCTACCTGCAGCAGGGCCTGACCGAAAGCGGTTACGTGGTCGACTGCGCCGCCAGCGGCGTGGACGGCCTGCACCTGGCCGGGCAACACGCTTATGAACTGGTGATTCTCGATGTAAACCTGCCGGCCAAGGACGGCTGGGAAGTGCTTGAGCAACTGCGCCGCGACAGCAACCAACGGGTGATGATGCTCACAGCCCGTGGCCGGCTGACTGACAAGATCAAGGGCCTGGACATGGGCGCCGATGATTACCTGGTCAAACCCTTCGAATTCCCCGAATTGCTGGCCCGGGTGCGCACGCTGTTGCGCCGCAGCGAGCACATACCGGTGCCGGAAGTCTTCCGCGTGTCGGACCTTGAACTGGACCCGCGCCGCCACCGCGCCTATCGCGGCACCCGGCGCATTGACCTGACCACCAAGGAGTTCGCGCTGCTGCATGTGCTGATGCGTCAGTCCGGCGAAGTGCTGACCCGCACGCAGATTATTTCCCTGGTGTGGGACATGAATTTCGACTGCGACACCAACGTGGTGGAGGTCTCCATCAGCCGCCTGCGGGCCAAGGTCGATGACCAGAGTGACGTCAAGCTGATCCATACCATTCGCGGCGTGGGTTATGTGCTGGAGGCCCGCCAATGAAAGCCAGCAGCCTGTCGATGCGCCTCGGGCTGACGGTGAGCCTGATGGGCGCGGGCCTGGTGGTGCTGCTCGCAACACTGGCCTACCTGGCGCTGACCCACGAGCTTGAGAAACTGGCGCGCAAGGGCCTGGAAAGCAAGATGGAGCAGATCCAGCACAGCCTCGCCCTCGGCCTGGACACCCGCGACATAAAAGCCCGCCCGCATTCGCTGATGGACCTGGTGATGGGGCATGACAATTTCTACCTGACCATCGTCGGCACCGCACCCGATGAAGCGGTGCTGCTGAGCGTCGGTGCCAAGCCACAGGAACCGTTGCTGACCGACTTCGCACCACGCCAGACCCTCGGTTACCTGAACTGGGACGACAGCAACGGCAACCAGGTGCTCAGCGCCTCCAGCCTGATGCGCCTGTCCAGCGGCGAACGCGTGCGGGTGCTGCTGTCCCTGGACCGCATGGACGATCAGGCATTGCTCAGTGCTTACCTGCGTTCCACGGTGATCGCCCTGCCGCTGCTGTTGCTGCTGATCGGCATCGGCGCGTGGTGGGTGGTGCAACGCGGGCTCGCACCGCTGCAACAGTTCAGCCGCGTCGCGGCCAAGGTCACCACCCAGGATCTGACCCACCGCCTGGCTGTGGATAACTTGCCCAACGAGTTGGGCGAGTTGGCGCAGGGCATCAATTTCATGCTGCAACGCCTGGATGGCGGTGTGCAGCAGCTGTCGCAGTTCTCCGATGACCTGGCCCACGAGCTGCGCGCGCCACTGACCAACTTGATGGGCAAGGCCCAGGTGACGTTGTCCCGGGAGCGACCTCCCGAGGAGTACAAGGCGGTGCTGGAATCCAGCACCGAAGAAATGGAGCGGCTGGCGCGGATCGTTTCCGACATGCTGTTCCTGGCACAGGTCAGCCACCCGGCGGCGCGGGTTTCGTTTGCGCCCGTGTCCCTGGCCGCTGAAGCACGCCGGGTGATGGAACTGTTTGCGTTGAGTGCCGAAGACAAGCAACTGAGCCTGAGCCTTCACGGTGATGCCTCGGTGCATGGCGACCGCCTGATGATTCAGCGGGCGATTTCCAACTTGTTGTCCAATGCCATCCGTCATACGCCACACGCTTCCACGGTGTCGTTGCAGGTGGAAACCCACGGGCAGCAGGTGTCGCTCTCGGTGGGCAACCCGGGTCCGGGGATTGAAGCGCACCACCTGCCGAACCTGTTCGAGCGTTTCTACCGCGTCGACAGCAGCCGCGCCCGCTCCGAAGGGGGGACCGGGCTGGGGCTGGCCATCGTGCGGTCGATCATGACCCTGCATCAAGGCCGGGCAGAAGTCAGCAGCGAGCCCGGAGATTTCACTGTGTTTCGGTTGGTGTTTCCCCTTCATACCAACGCTATCTGCCAATAACCCATTGTGGTGAGGGAGCTTGCTCCCTCACCACAGGTTATTGGCCAGGCATCGGGCGGTCTTCCTGTTCTTCACGCCGGTGCGCCCAGTGATACAGCGCCGGCAATACCAGCAGGGTCAGCAGCGTCGACGAAATAATCCCGCCAATCACCACCGTCGCCAACGGGCGCTGCACTTCGGCGCCGGTGCCGGTGGCCAGGGCCATGGGGATAAACCCCAGCGACGCCACCAACGCCGTCATCAACACCGGGCGCAAGCGCGTCAGGGCGCCTTCGTTGATGGCCACCGACAATGAGCGCCCCTCTTCCCGCAGGTTGCGAATGAACGCAATCATCACCAACCCGTTCAGCACCGCCACCCCCGACAGCGCGATAAAACCCACGCCCGCCGAGATCGACAACGGAATGTCCCGCAGCCACAGCGCCATGATCCCGCCGGTCAACGCGAAGGGAATCCCGGTGAACACCAGCAGCCCGTCCTTGAGGTTGTTGAACATCATGAACAGCAACCCGAACACCAGCAGCAACGCCACGGGCACCACGATGCGCAAGCGCTCGGAAGCTTCCTTCAACTGCTCGAACTGGCCGCCCCAGGTGGTCCAGTAGCCCGCGGGGATTTTCACCTGAGTGTCGATGGCCGTCCCGGCTTCCTCGACAAACGAGCCGATATCCCGCCCACGCACGTTGGCGCTGACGATCACCAGGCGCTTGCCGTTTTCGCGGCTGATCTGGTTGGGGCCGAGCACCAGGTCCAGGCTGGCGACTTCCGACAGCGCGATAAAACCCAACTGCCCCGCCGCGTTATTCGCCAGCGCCGGGATCGGAATCAACAGCCGCGACAGGCCTTCGATATCGGTGCGCAGCGCGTCCGACAAACGCACGACCATATCAAAACGCCGGTCGCCTTCGTACATCGTCCCGGCCTGGCGCCCACCCACGGCGACGGCAATCGTGTCTTGCACATCGCCTACGTTCAGGCCGAAACGCGCGGCCTTGTCGCGGTCGATATTGATGGTCAGCACCGGCAGGCCGGAGGTCTGTTCCACCTTCACTTCCGAGGCGCCCTTGAGGGTTTGCAAGGTCTCGGCGATTTCCCCGGCGGTCTTGTTGAGCACCGTCATGTCGTCACCAAACACCTTCACCGCCACGTCACTGCGCACGCCGGAAATCAGTTCGTTGAAGCGCAGCTGGATCGGTTGCGACAGTTCATACACGCTGCCCGGCACAATCGCACTGGCGCGCTGGATGTCGGCGATGATTACCTCGCGGGACTTCTTCGGGGCGGGCCACTGGTCCTTGGGCTTGAGCATCACGTAGCTGTCGGAGATGTTCGGCGGCATCGGATCGGAGGCGATTTCCGCGGTGCCGGTGCGGGCGAATACCCGCTCGATTTCCGGCACCTCGGCCATCAAGGTCTTTTCCAGTTGCTGCTGCATCTGTACCGACTGCGTCAGGCTGGTGCCCGGCACCCGCAACGCTTGTTGGGCGAAATCACCCTCGCTGAGGCTGGGGATAAATTCGCTGCCCATGCGACTGGCCACCAGGCCCGACGCAACGATGGCCAGCACCGCCAGGCCGAACACCAGCGGCCGGCGCGCCATCACCCAATCCAGCACCGGCGCGTAGACACGGCGTGCGCTGCGCATCACCAGGTTTTCCTCTTCCTTGACCTTGCCGGTGACGAACAGCGCAATGGCCGCCGGCACGAAGGTCACGGACAGAATCATCGCCCCCAGCAGCGCGATCACCACGGTGAACGCCATCGGGTGGAACATCTTCCCGGCCACCCCGGTGAGGGCGAAGATCGGCAGGTACACCACCATGATGATCAGTTGCCCGAAGATCAGCGCGCGCCGCGCTTCCTTGGCCGCCGCAAACACTTCATGCAGGCGCTCGCTGCGGGTCAGCAATCGCCCGTGGCGCTGCTGGGCGTGGGCCAGGCGGCGGATGGCGTTTTCGACGATCACCACCGCGCCATCGACGATAATCCCGAAATCCAGCGCGCCGAGGCTCATCAGGTTGGCGCTGACCTTGTTGGTAAACATCCCGGTAAAGGTGAACAACATGGCCAGGGGAATCACCATCGCGGTGATCAGCGCAGCGCGGATATTGCCGAGGAACAGGAACAGCACCGCCACCACCAGCAGCGCCCCTTCGAAGAGGTTTTTCTTCACGGTGCTGATGGCTTTTTCCACCAGGTTGGTGCGGTCGTAGACGGTGACGGCCACCACACCTTCAGGCAGCGAACGGTTAATCTCTTCGAGTTTTTTCGCGACCGCCTGGGACACCGTGCGGCTGTTTTCGCCGATCAACATGAACACCGTGCCCAGCACCACTTCGCGGCCATTCTCCGTGGCGGCACCGGTACGCAGCTCGCGGCCAATGTCGACCTGGGCGACGTTGCGTACCCGAATCGGCGTACCGTCGGAAGTGGTGATGACGATGTTGGCAATGTCGTCGATGGACGCGACTTGCCCCGGCGCACGGATCAGCAATTGCTCGCCGCTGCGCTCGATGTAGCCGGCGCCGACGTTGGCGTTGTTGCGCTCCAGCGCCGTGACCAGGTCGCCCAAGGTCAGGTTGTAGGCCGCCAGGCGCTTGGGGTCCGGGGCGATCTGGTATTCCTTGGCAAAGCCGCCGATGGTGTTGATCTCGGCCACCCCCGGCACGTTGCGCAGTTGCGGCTTGATGATCCAGTCCTGGATCACCCGCAGGTCGGTCGGCGTATAGGCTGAGCCGTCCTCCTTGCGCGCGCCGTCTTTCGCCTCCACGGTCCACAGGAAGATTTCCCCGAGCCCGGTGGAGATCGGCCCCATCATGCTTTCGATGCCATCGGGCAGTTGCTCGCGAGCCACCTGCAAGCGTTCGTTGACCAGCTGGCGGGCGAAGAACAGGTCGGTGCCGTCCTTGAAAATCACCGTGACCTGGGACAAGCCCGAGCGCGACAGCGAGCGGGTCTGCTGCAAGCCCGGCAGCCCGGCCATGGCGGTCTCGATGGGAAAGGTGATGCGCTGCTCGGTTTCCAGCGGCGAAAAACCCGCCGCCGCCGAGTTGATCTGCACCTGGACGTTGGTGATATCCGGCACGGCGTCGATGGGCAATTTCTGATAGCTGGCGATACCGACACCGGCCATCAACAGCACCGCCAGCAGCACGATGATGCGCTGCTCGATGGCGAATTGGATAAGGCGCTCAAACATGGGAAATCACTCGCAGGATCAATGGGCGTGCTCGGCCGAGGCCTTGCCCAACTCGGACTTGAGGATGAAGCTGCCGACGGTGGCCACCTGCGCGCCGGCGTCGAGGCCCAGGCGCACTTCGACGAAACCGTTTTCGCTGACGCCCAGTTCGATATGCCGGGTCATGAAGCCGTCGCTGGTGCGCACGAACACCGAGGGTTTGTCCTCGACGGTCTGGATCGCCTCCTGAGGGACGGTGACCTTGGCCGGGTAGGTGTCGGTGGCGACCTGCACGGAAACGAACAGCCCTGGACGCCACGAAGCGTCGGGGTTCGGCACCGTGACGCGTACGGTGGCGGTGCGGGTCTGCTCCCCCAGCAAGTTGCCGACATAGGCCACGGTGCCAAGTACTTCGGTGCCCATTTCCGAGGACGTGACCTTCACCGGTTTGCCGACCCGGACCTTGTTCAAATCCTTGGGGAACACGCCGAAGGTGACCCACACCTGGGACAGGTCCGACAGGGTGAAGGCGTTGCTGGTCTCGCTCACCACCTCGCCGACACCCAGGTGTTTTTCCACCACCACGCCGTCGAACGGCGCCCGCAGTTCGTAGCGATTGCCGCCGACCAATACAGCGCTGCCGCTCAGGGCGTTCATCTTTTGCCGGGCATTGTTAAGGGCGATTTCGGCCTCTTGCAGCGCCTGGCGCGCCAGCAGGTAATCCTGTTCGGCGGAGATCTTGTCCTGCCACAACTGGCGCTCGCGCTGGAAGGTGGTGCGGGCCAGTACCACCCGGCGCTCACTGGCCGCCAGTTCACTGCGCTGATCGGAAATCTGCTGGCTGGCGATCACCGCGAGCAGCTCGCCCTTCTTCACCGATTGGCCGAGGTTGACCTTCACCGACTCCACCACGCCGGCAGCACGCGGCACGATGTGGGAGGTGCGGTCTTCGTCGAAACGCACCTCGCCCGGCAGCGAAAGCACAGTGCTGATCTGCCGGGATTGCGCCGGGGCCAGTTGAATACCGGCGGCCTGGACCTGCTGTTCGGTCAGCTCGATCTTGCCTTCTTCTTCCGCCTCTGCCGCACCGCTGATGGCCGGCCACGCCAGCATCAGCGCAACGGCCAGCGCCATCCTGTGTTTGTTGTTCATGGAACGCTCCTGAAAAAATCAAAACCGGGCGAGGTCGCCGTAAATCCGTTCGATGCGCACCCAGGCTTCGGTGGCCTGGGCGGTCGCCGCGAGGTATTGGGTGCGGGCCGCAATCAAGGTGCGCTGGGCGTCGAGTACGTCGAGGAAGTTGAACTTGCCCATCTCGAAACCGCGGGTGGCGCTGTCCACCGCGCTTTGGGCGGCGGGCAGGATCTGTTGGTTGAACGAGCGCACTTCGGTATTCGCGGTTTGCCAAAGGTCCAGGGCCTGGCGGGTTTCGGTGCGCAGGCGCAGTTCGGCGGCGTTGCGCAGGTCGCGGGCCTGGTCGGCACGGCGACTCGCGGCCAGCACGTTGCCCTGGTTGCGGTTGAACAGCGGGATCGGCATCGACACGCCCACCACGTTGACTCGCTCGCGCACGCTGGCGTCGTATTGGCTGCCGATGGACACGTCGAGGTCGGGAATGCGCTGGGCTTTTTCCAGGCCCAGGGCCGCTTCGCCCTGGACGATTTGCAGCTCGGCCAGGCGCAGTTCGGCGGTCTGTTCCAGGCGCGCCAGCAGCTGCGCGGGCGACGGTAATGCCGGGGCGGCCTGGGCTTGGGTGGCGACGGCCTGGAAATCGGTGCTGGCCGCGCCAGTACTGGCCGCGAGGCGCCGGTAGGCATCGCTCAAGCCCATCTGCGCGCGGTTGAATTCCAGGCGGATTTCCGAGAGTTGCACCTGGGCCCGGGTGGCTTCCACCGGGGACGTTTTGCCGGCGGTGACGCGACCATTGGCCACCACCAGGCCGCGCTCGGCCAATGCCAATGAGCGCTGGGCCAGGTCGAGGCGTTCCTGGGCGCGAAGTGCACCGTAGTAACCGTCGATGACCTCCGCACGCAGCCCGTTGCGACGCTGTTCCAGGTTGAGTGCGGCCGCCTCCTGAGCGCGGGTGGCGACATCAATCCGGGCGCCGCGCTTGCCACCCAGCTCCAGGGTTTGGCTCAGTTTTACGGTGGTGGTGCGCGAGTTGCGGCGGGTGTCTTCGGCGTCCCAGGAGGCCACCGGATTCGGGATCAAACCGGCCTGCTGGCGACCGCCTTGGGCGATGTCGATTTCCCACTGCGCAGCGGCCATGTCGGGGTTGTTGGCGAAGGCGGTTTGCAGGGCCGATTCGAGGGTCAGGGTTTGCGCGTTTGCGCCCTGGACCGTCATCAGCAACAGCACCGAAGCGCCGATAAACGTGCGGACAAAAGTTGGCATAACAAGAGTTCCATGCCCATGAATTAACAGGTGGGCAATGTAACTTTCGGTACTTATCAGAGGAGTGGCCAGAACATTACAAATCCGTTAGCAACGGCTCTGGCGCGGGCTTTTGCTTTAAGCTCCGGGCAACTTTTCCACTGCCCAGCGGGATCCTCGACATGCGTATTCTGGTTATCGAAGACGAACCTAAAACCGCCGATTATCTGCACCAGGGATTGAGCGAAAGTGGCTATATCGTCGACTGTGCCGCCACCGGCGCCGACGGCCTGCATTTGTCTCGCCAGCACGCCTACGACCTGGTGATGCTCGACGTGAATTTGCCGTTGATGGATGGCTGGGACGTGCTGCAACGCATCCGCCAGAACAGCAGCACCCGCATCATGATGCTGACCGCCCAGGGCCGCCTCGCCGACCGGATCAAGGGCCTGGACCTGGGCGCCGATGATTACCTGGTCAAGCCGTTTGAGTTCCCCGAATTACTCGCGCGGGTGCGCACCTTGATGCGCCGCAGCGTGCATTCGCCGGTGCCGGATGTGTTGCGGGTGGCCGACCTGGAATTGGATCAGGGCCGCCACCGGGCGTTTCGCGGTTTGCAGCGCATCGACCTGACCACCAAGGAGTTCGCCCTGCTGCACCTGCTGATGCGCCAGAGCGGCGTGGTGCTGTCGCGCACGCAAATTATCTCGTTCGTGTGGGACATGAACTTTGATTGCGACACCAATGTGGTGGAAGTGTCGATCCGCCGCCTGCGGGCAAAGATTGATGACCCGTTCGAGCGCAAGTTGATCCATACCTTGCGCGGCGTGGGTTATGTGCTGGAAGACCGTGAGTGACGGTCAGGCATGCACCTCGTCATGCTCGTCATGCTGAAAACCTTCGCCCTCGATCTGGATCGTGGCGTGGGAAATATCGAATTGTTCATGCAGTAACTCCGTCACCTGGCTGAGGATCTGTTGCTCGCTGCCTTGCGCCGAATCCGCCACCAGATGAGTACTCAGCACATTTTTGCCGCTGGTGACGGCCCAGATATGCAGGTCGTGCACGTCCTTGACCCCGGGAACGCCGCGAATCGCCTGCTCCACCTTGTCGATATCAATGCCATCCGGCACACCTTGCAGCAGCACGTTCATGCTTTCCTTGAGCAGCGTCCAGGTGCGGGGCAACACCCAGAAGCCAATCGCTGCCGCCACCACCGAATCCACCCAGCCCCAGCCGGTGTACATGATCACCAGCGCCGCGATGATCACGCCGATGGAGCCGAGCATGTCGCTCCAGACCTCCAGGTAAGCGCCCTTCACATTCAGGCTTTCGCCGCTGGCCGCACTCAGCAATCGCATGGAAATCAGGTTGACCACCAGCCCCAGCACCGCGATCACCAGCATGCCGGTGGACTGGATCTCGGCGGGCGCCTGCAAGCGTTGATACGCCTCATACAGGATGTAGAACGCCACGCCGAACAGCAGCAGCGCATTAAACGCTGCCGCCAGGATCTCGAAACGCGCATAGCCGAAGGTGCGCCTGCGGTCGGCGGCGCGCTTGGCGACCTGGATCGCCACCAGGGAAATCCCTAGCGCCAGGGCGTCGGTCATCATGTGCGCGGCATCGGACAACAGCGCCAGGCTGCCGGTGATAAAGGCGCCGATCACCTCGGCGATCATAAAGCTGCCGGTCAGTGCCAATGCGATCCATAACAGCCGTTCGTGGCCGGCGCGTACCTGGGCGTGGCTGTGTCCTGCGCTCATGAAATATCCTCGTGGGTGGTCGTCCGGTTGATCATAGAGCTATAGGCCAAAACCACCGGCACGAGTTGCAAAATTGTCATCTCGCCGTCAGCTGGGTGTTAAGCCATGCGCACCAAAATTGAACATGAACGCTCTGGAACCGTTGTATCAGGTATGCTTTTCGAGCAGGAAACAAAAAGAAACATATTAGCCAACCTGTTCGATAAGGAGTCCCGTTTTGGAGTTATCGACTGCCGCGTGGATGGTTCACGACACCCGCCTCATGTTCTGCGTATTACTGGCCATCGCCAGCATCATTGTGTTGATCAGCGCGACCAAGCTGCCGCCCTTCCTGTCGATCCTGATCGGTACGTTTATCGCCGGTGTCGGCGCGGGCTTGCCGCCGGAAGAAGTGGCCAAGGCCTTCAGCAAAGGCGCCGGGGCGATTCTCGGTGAAGCCGGGATCATCATTGCCCTGGGCTCGATGCTCGGCGCGTTGATGGCCGAATCCGGCGCTGCCGATCGTATCGCCACCACCCTGCTGGGGTTGGGTAAAGGCAAGTCATTGCCGTGGGTGATGGCGCTGGTGGCGATGGTGATTGGCCTGCCGCTGTTCTTCGAAGTGGGCCTGGTGATGATGGTGCCGATCATCTTCGTGATGGCCAAGCGTTCGAACCAGCCGCTGCTGAAAATCGCAATTCCGGCGCTGGCGGGGATGACCACCCTGCACGCCTTGATGCCACCGCATCCGGGGCCGCTGATTGCGGTCAGCGCGTTGCACGCCGACCTGGGCCTGACCATGTTGCTGGGCTTCTGCCTGGCGGTACCGGCCGTGATTCTGGCCGGCCCGTTGTACGGCAACTGGCTGTCCAAGCGCATGCACGTGGATGAGCCGGCCGACATTGGCGCGCTGTTCAGCGCACCGCCCAAGGCGCCGCGCCAGCCGAGTTTTGGTGTGTCGCTGCTGATCATCCTGTTGCCGGTGATCCTGATGCTCGGCAGCACCCTGGCCAAGGTTGCCATGTCGCCGGAAAGCCCGGTGGCACTGACCTTGAAGTTCCTCGGTGAGCCGTTGATCGCGCTGGGCCTGGCGGTGATTGCGGCGGTGATCTGCCTGGGCTGGGCCAGCGGCATGCCGCGGGCCGATGTCGGCAACACCCTACGCAAGGCGCTGGCGCCGATCGCGGTGCTGCTGCTGACCATCGGCGCCGGTGGCGGGTTGAAGCAAACCCTGCTGGATGCCGGCGTGAGCCAGACCATCAGCAAGGTGGCCGAAGGCGCGCACATGCCGTACCTGATGCTGGCCTGGTTGATTGCGGTGGCGCTGCGTCAGGCCACGGGGTCGGCGACCGTCGCCACCACGACAACGGCGGGCATCCTCGCGCCGATGATGGCGGGGTTGGCGGCGACGCAAAGCTCACTGGTCGCCCTGGCGATTGGTGCCGGCTCGGTGTTCTTCTGCCACGTCAACGATGCCGGCTTCTGGATGGTGCGCGAATACTTCGGCTTGCAACTGAAGCAGACGATCTGGGTGTGGTCGGTGTTGCAGACCATTGTGTCGGTGGTGGGCCTGGTGGGCACGCTGCTGATGTGGCACTTCCTGACGTAATGATCGTTCCCACGCTCCGCGTGGGAATGCATCCGTGACGCTCCGCGTCACACAAGCGGACGCGGAGCGTCCAGGGAGTCGTTCCCACGCAGAGCGTGGGAACGATCAGGTAGGTTGGCGCTTGCCAAAATGCGCCGCACTCACTGCGCCCACCGCGCCCATCACCACGCAATACCCCACGCAGATCCACGGGCTGGTGGGCATCAACGCGATCAACATCAGCGGCGTGGTACTCGCCCACAGCGCATAGGCAATGTTGTAGGTGAAGGAAATCCCCGACACCCGCACCTGCGCCGGGAACAGGTTGACCATCACCGACGGCACCGCGCCCACCACCCCGCAACTCAAGCCGGCAATTGCATACGCTGCGCCCAGCCACACGCCACCGGCAATCAGGCTCGCATAGAGCACGGCAATCCCCACCGGCAGAAGCAGGCTATAGACCAACACCGCACGCCAGGCGCCGATGCGGTCCACCAGCAGCCCGGCCAACACGCAACCGATATTCAGGAACACGATGCCCAACGCGCTCAGGGCGAAGGTGTGGCTGGGGCTCATGCCGAAGGTTTTCTGCATCATGGTCGGGGTGATCACCACCAGTACGACGACGGCCGAGGTGAGCACGCAGGTGAGGATCATCGCCGGCAGCAGCGCGCTGCGATGTTCCCGCAGGACGGTACGCAGCGGCAGTTCGGCGCCGGCCTGGCGACGGGCCTGCATTTGCAGGAACACCGGGGTTTCGCTGAGCCAGCGCCGCAGCCAGACACCGATCACGCCGAACACGCCGCCGAGCAGGAACGGGAAGCGCCAGGCGTAGTCGAGGATTTCGGCCGGGGTGAAGACTTGCGCCAGCAGCGTCGCCGTCAGCGCGCCGAGCAGGTAGCCGAAGGTCAGCCCGGCCTGGAGGAAGCCCAGGGCATAACCACGATGGTTGTCCGGGGCGTGTTCGGCGACAAACACCCAGGCGCTGGGCACTTCCCCGCCCACTGCCGCACCCTGGAGGATGCGCAGCGCCAGCAGGATCAACGGTGCGAAATAACCGATGTGTGCGTAGGTGGGCATGATGCCGATCAGCAGGCACGGCAGCGCCATCATCAGGATGCTCAGGCTGAACACCCGTTTGCGCCCCAGGTGATCGGCGAAGTGTGCCATCAGGATTCCGCCCAGCGGGCGCGCGAGGTAGCCGGTGACAAAGATGCCGAAGCTTTGCAGCAGGCGCAGCCACTCGGGCATTTCCGGCGGGAAAAACAGCTGGCTGAGGGTGAGCGCGAAAAATACGAAGATGATGAAGTCGTAGATTTCCAGGGCCCCGCCCAGGGCGGCCAGGCCCAGGGTTTTGTAGTCGGAGCGGGAGAAACGCTGCGCCTGTGGATAAGAGGTGGCAGTCATGGAAAAGCTCGGCAGACAAACAAAATGGCCTGCAGGTTATGAGCTGGGCCCGGTGATGGCAATCTCGCCGGATATATTTGCTTTACTCATTGATCAATGAAGATAACTACATTCCCAAATGAATAGCCGTAGAGGAACATGCAGCAAAATTGCCGCCCCCCATAATAAATACAAATAGAGGTACTGAACGTGGCCGATGCTATCGAAGACAGCCGCTACGCCCGATTCGCCCTGCGTTGTTCAAACTTCGCCGAGCGCTGGTTCCCGGACTCCTGGGTGTTTGCCGCCCTCGCCGTGATCATTGTCGCGGTGGCGACCCTGGGCATGGGCGCCGCGCCGACCGAGGCCGCCAAGGCCTTTGGTGACGGTTTCTGGAGCTTGATCCCGTTCACCATGCAAATGGCCTTTGTGGTGATTGGCGGTTACGTGGTCGCCAGCTCCCCGCCCGCCGTAAAGTTGATCGACCGCCTGGCGCGCATCCCGAAGAACGGCCGTTCTGCCGTGGCCTGGGTGGCGCTGATTTCGATGGTCGCCTCGTTGCTCAACTGGGGCCTGTCCCTGGTGTTCGGTGGTTTGCTGGTGCGTGCGCTGGCCCGGCGTACGGATTTGCGCATGGATTACCGCGCGGCCGGTGCTGCGGCCTACCTCGGCCTGGGTGCCGTTTGGGCGCTGGGGCTGTCGTCGTCAGCGGCGCAGTTGCAGGCCAACCCGGCCAGTTTGCCGCCGTCGATCCTGTCGATCACCGGGATGATCCCGTTCACCGACACCATCTTTCTGTGGCAGTCCGGCGTGCTGTTGCTGGCGCTGATCGTGGTGTCGCTGATCATCGCCTACGCCACCGCGCCCGGGCCGAACTCCGCCCGTGACGCCAAGGCTTGCGGTATCGACCCGGCCTTCAACATGCCCAAGCCGCAACCGCCGACCCGTCCGGGCGAGTGGCTGGAGCACAGCCCGTTGCTGACCATCCTGCTGGCGTTGCTGGCCGCCGGTTGGTTGTTCCATGAATTCTCGACCAAGCCGGCGATCAGCGCGATCTCGGGGCTGAACACCTATAACTTCCTGTTCCTGATGGTCGGTGCCCTACTGCACTGGCGTCCGCGCAGTTTTCTCGATGCGGTGGCCCGTGCGGTACCCACCACCACCGGGGTGCTGATCCAGTTCCCGCTATATGGCTCGATTGCCGCGCTGATGACCGTGGTGAAAGGCAGTGACGGCGCGACCCTGGCGCACCACATCTCGACCTTCTTCACCTCGATCGCGTCCCACGACACCTACGCGCTGTTGATGGGCGTGTACTCGGCGGTGCTGGGCTTCTTTATCCCGTCGGGCGGCGGCAAGTGGATCATCGAGGCGCCGTACGTGATGCAGGTCGCCAACGACCTGGAATATCACCTGGGCTGGGCGGTGCAGATCTACAACGCCGCCGAAGCGCTGCCGAACCTGATCAACCCGTTCTATATGCTGCCGCTGCTGGGCGTGCTGGGGTTGAAGGCGCGGGACTTGATCGGTTTTTCGTTTGTGCAACTGCTGGTGCATACGCCGCTGGTGTTGTTCCTGCTGTGGGCGTTGGGCACGACGCTTAAATATTTGCCGCCGGTGATGCCTTAATTATCTGAAGCTGCACCCGCTCTTCAGGCGGGTGCGGCTGGCAGGTTGTTCAGCAGCTCAGGTAGCGCGTGCTGAACCGTGTCCCATACCACTTCAAGATTTATGTCGAAGTAACCATGGGCAATCCGGTTGCGCACCCCGCGCATACTGCGCCAAGGCACCTGCGGTTGGGCGGCTGCAAACTCTGGATGTTGATCCATTATTTTGGTCGACGCTTCGCCGATGATGATCAAACTCATGATCACGGCTTGCTGGGTACGCTTGTCTTCAAAAAACTCAGGTTTGCTCACCCCTTCGACAAAGGTGATCGCGTCGGACGATGCCTGGCGCATGTGCTCCAGGTAGTCGCCAATCCGATTTGAGACCATACGGGCCGGGCCTCAGCCAAGACTTGAGCACGAAACTTCAGAGGCAGATCGCCAGGCGTCAGCAAATCGACGTTTACCCCGAGCAAGTCTTCCAACTCCACCTGCAGCCCACCAAGGTCAAAAAGGGTCGCTCCCGGTAGCGCATCAACCAGTAAATCGAGATCACTGCCGTCTTTATCAGTCCCCAACAAAACGGACCCAAACACCCTTGGGTTGGAGGTATGGAAACGTCCTACTACTTCACGCACGGCAGCCCTCTTGAGATCCAGGGCAGTTGAAGGTTTCATGGGGCACCTCTGCGGTATGCAATATCGGGCCAGTCTAGCAGTGCTTGGGATCAGGAAGCATGCCCACATGATCACACTGCTGTCTTCGTTCCGTCACATTCCATTGCTACCGTTCCGGCGAAACATATTGCAACAACTAACCCGCATGGACTCCCAGCAATGAGCGACGAGCACAAAGACCGCCCTTCCCAAGACATTGAAGCCAAACCGCCAGTCGACACCAGCCGGCGGCGCTTCCTGGGAGGCGCGGCCGTGCTGGGCGTGGGTGCGACCCTGAGTGCCTGCGGCAATACCAGCGAGGCACCGGGCAAGCCGGTGGAGCGGCCGCTAACCCCGCAAGAGCTGGACAAGGCCTTGCACGAACAGGTTAAAACCGTGGTGGTGATCTACGCCGAAAACCGCAGTTTCAACAACCTGTTTGCGGATTTCCCCGGGGTCGAGAAACCATTGTCGGCCCTCGCCCCTGCGGACTATCAGCAGCGCGACCGCGACGGCAGCCTGCTGAGCACCCTGCCCCCGACCTGGGGCGGCGTGTTGCAAATCGGCCCGCAGACCGTCGATGGCGTGACCTACCCCAGCGAAGTGCAATACCAGGAAAACCTGCCCAACGCTCCGTTCGCCCTCAAAGGCCCGAACGGCGAAGACCAGCCTCTGAGCCTGGTCACCCGGGATTTGTGGCACGTGTTCTATCAGAACCAGATGCAGATCAATGGCGGTAAAAACGATGCGTTCGTCGCCTGGGGCGACTCCGGCGGCCTGCTGATGGGCCATTACGCCCAGAGCCGTTACGCCCTGCGCTTGTGGGACGTGGCGAAGGAGTTTGTGCTCTGCGATAACTTCTTCCAGGGCGCGTTTGGCGGATCGTTCCTCAACCACCAATACCTGATCAGCGCCACCCCGCCGGTGTACCCAAACGCTGCGCAATCGGTGGCCAAGGCACAGATCGCCACGCTGCAAAGCGACGACCCGACCGACCCGCGCCTCAAGCCTCTGGACAAGTCCCCGGCCAGCGCCATGACCGGCCCGCCGCAATTCGGCCCCAGCGCACTGACCCCGGACGGTTTCGGCGTGAACACCCTGGCCCCGCCTTACTGGCCTACCTGGATTCGCGACCCCGAGCGCCCGGATTACTCCAAGCCCGACTTGCCTAACGTGCTGGTGCCACAAACCCACGAGCACATCGGCGACAAACTGTCGAAAAAGAACGTCGACTGGGCCTGGTACGCCGGTGCGTGGCAAGCAACGCTGGATCAGTTCAAGGACTCGGGCGGCATTCCGAAGATTCCGAACTTCCAGTACCACCACCAGCCCTTCAACTACTTCAAGCAGCAAGGCCCGGAAAACCCGGCTGAGCGCAATAAACGCCTGCGCGATGGCGGCCTGGGGGATGACGCCAGCACCAACAAGTTCTTCGCCGATGCCCAGGCCGGCAAGCTGCCTGCGGTGACCTTCTACAAACCCCAGGGCAACCTGAATATGCACGCCGGTTACGCCGACGTCGCTTCGGGCGACCGGCATATCACCCGCGCCTTGAAGGTGCTGCAGGAAAGCCCGCAGTGGAAGAACATGGTGGTGATCGTCACCGTCGATGAAAACGGCGGCTGGTGGGACCACGTTGCACCGCCAAAAGGCGATCGTTGGGGCCCGGGCACGCGGATTCCGGCACTGGTGGTCTCGCCGTTCGCGCGCAAGGGCACGGTGGACCATACCGTCTACGACACCGCGTCGATCCTGCGTCTGATCACCCGGGTGTTCCAGCTGGAAACCCTCGACGGGCTCAAGCAGCGTGACGATGCCATGACCGCGCGCGGCCAGAAACCCATGGGTGACCTGACCAACGCCCTGCACTTCAAGGTGTAGACGCACTTGCTCAAAAGCGACAAGCGCGCAGTTTTTCTACGCGCTTTTCCCGGTCAACCGCTACTGTGTGAGGGTGGGCATTCACCCCGCGCAGACGGGCTTTCGCTGACAGGGAACCATCCATGTTCAAACTCACCAGGTTGTCCTTCACCCTGGCCGCACTGACCTTGAGTGCGGTCGTACAGGCTGATATCACCGTACCGCTGGGTACCCCGCAACGGGTCACCCAGTTGTTCGCGTACCCGAACAATTGCAGCGTCATCTGTTTTCGTCCCTGGACGCTGGAACAGACCGTCGAGCACTACCTGAACCAGAGCCTGCAACGCGACGGTTACAGCCGGGCCAAAGTCAGCGTCAAGACCGAGCATGACCAGGTGCTGGCCACGTTCAGCGGTGTGCCAGACGGTTATGGCCAGCCGTTGACCACCTTGCTCGATACCGCCGACCTGGCTTACCAGGGCGCCAGCAAACTCAATGGCGATGGCAAATGGCAGTTCAACTGGTACCTGTTCCTGCCGCTGGGCATGGCCCTGGAAAACCGCAAGAGCATCGAGCTGCTGCACTTCCCGCCGGATTATTCCCTGACCCACTTCCAGGACTACCTGGAGTCGGCCACCACCGACCGCTGGGCGACCTTGCTCACGGCCAACGGCATCCCGGCGACCCAGACGCCGGAATACCAGACCATCATCGACATCGCCCCGATCGCCGCCCCTGCCACGGCGGGCAAGGACCTGGAAGGTGTGTACGGTTACTTCACCGACTACCAGACCCGGATGGTCAAGGAGCTGAGCCAGCACGCGGGCGGCGCGTTGCCGATGGTGGCCTTCGGCGCGCCGGTGCGCAGCTGGATCAAGCAGCAATACGGGCAAACCGTTGCCGTACTGGGCCTGGCGCAAATCAGCCCGGCCGTCGGGAGCCAGGTCGCCGTACTGGGCGCCAATCACCCGAGCTACATCTGGTATGCCGCCAACCCCGACACCTATGACGGTGACGAGCAAAAGGCCGACGAGGCCGGTTTGAAGGTGATGGGCCAGGACTTGAGCGCCGCCTGCTGGCAGGCCTCGATGGGCCAGAAGCCCGCCAGCGATCCGAATGTACAGCTCAAAGGCTGCATGAACACTTGGCAGGTAACGCGCAAGGAGCAGACCTGCGAACTGTTCTACACCTCTATCCGCGAGCTGACGCCCGATCAAGCGAACGCCAAGTGTGCCCAGCCGGCGATCAAAACCCAGCTGAGGCAATTGAAAAGCGCCGTGCCAGAACCGGCGATTGAAGCACCGGCGCTCTGAAGCAGGCTGCAAGAAGGGCATTTTCCTACATAAAAGATAGCCAATTTCTACTGTCAGATTTGACAGTAGAAATTGGTTCCCACTTAAGCGAGTCTTGAGCCGCGCCCATCCGCTGCAAGACTGGCAGTCAAGACACCACCGGCAGGTCGATGCAGCCCCTCCTGGAGAGTCATGAAAACTCAAGCCATGGACAAGGCTAAAACCGCTGTGAGCAAGTGTCTTTACCCGTTCGCGACCGCCCTCGCCGAACACGGCTACCCCCGCGCTCGCGACTATGAAGTGGTGCGTACCCGAGACGGTTCAGGCGACGGGATCAAGACCCGCGTCGCCTTTGACAGCCGCCTGTGTATCGCCAGGGTGTCCGGCTACGCATTGAATGAGCGGCGCCTGCATACGGTGCAGATGTCCTCGCGTATCCACTTGTACGACCCTTGGTTCAGCGGCCTGCTTTCGCATTCATGCAACCCGAACGCGTTTCTCGACATGACATACCTGGAACTGTGGTCCGTTCAGCCCATTCCCGCTGGCGCCCTGCTGACCATGGATTACGCCCACACCGAGGACGTATTGTTCCGACAGTTTCGCTGCCAGTGCGGCGAGCTCAACTGTCGGGGCTGGATCACCGGCATGAAGGAGCCGTTGAATCCCGAGGGTCAGCAATTCATGGAGCAGTGGCGCGAACGCAAAAGCCCTTAGACCGCACCCAGCGGGCGCAGGCGGTATTGCGGCGGCAGTTGCTCGAAGCCACTGATGGTGGTGTTCAGGCTTTTCCAGCGGCCGTCCTTGATCCCGTAAATGCAGCCATGAACCGACAGGCTCTGCCCGCGGTGCCAAGCGTTCTGCACGATGCTGGTGTGGCCGACGTTGGCCACCTGCTGGATCACGTTCAGTTCGCACAGGCGGTCTACGCGTTCCTCTTCCGTGGGCAACTGGGCCAGTACGTCGCGGTTTTCGTAGTACAGGTCACGGATGGTGCGCAGCCAGCCGTCGATCAGGCCCAACTGGTTGTCCTGCATCGAGGCGCGTACGCCACCGCAGCCATAGTGGCCGGTCACCAGGATGTGTTTGACCTTGAGCACGTCGACTGCGTACTGGATCACCGACAGGCAATTGAGGTCGGTGTGCAATACCACGTTGGCCACGTTGCGGTGCACAAACAGGTCGCCAGGCAGCATGCCGACGATCTCGTTGGCCGGCACCCGGGCGTCGGAACAGCCGATCCACAGATATTCCGGAGTTTGCTGGCGGGCGAGCTTGGCGAAGAATTCGGGATCTTCCTGTTTGATCGCATCCGCCCAGCGTTCGTTGTTATCAAGCAAGTCTTGTAGTTCGTTCATCAGGGAAAGCCTCAGGAATGATGCGCAGTTTTGACACTCGACCGCCCGTCCGGGTCACGCCAGCAATAAAGATAGCCGGCGGCAATTACTTGAATCTTGGGGAGCCATGCCTGTCCACACACTATAAGCCCCACAGTATGAGGAATCGCCATGACTGAATCACGACGTCCCTACGGCGCTACACAGCCGGAACCGATTGATGACAACGAAGATCGCATGGGCGAAATGCGCGAGCTGGATTTTGACAAGGAGGAGCCGACTGCGGAAATCGGCGACGAGATTCCGCCACGGGAGCGTGAGCACCTGATGCCCGACGAACGGGTGCGCGAAGCCGGGATGACCGGTGCTTCCACTGACGATCATGACTCAACCGATGATGACATGAGCCCGGAAACGCTGATCCATGAGGATGGCGCGCGGGATGCGCAGGAAGCAGGTGAAGACCATCCGGCGGATTACGATTTGAGTATCGTCGATGAAGACGAGATCGGCGGCGGCAATGGCCTGGATGAGGCCGAGTTGGCCGATATCGATCCAGTAGACGGCAACCGCTGACACCCTGCCGAACTGAATGTGGGAGCGGGCTTGCTCGCGAAGGCGGTGTGTCAGTCATTACATCTGGCGACTGGACCATCGCCTTCGCGAGCAAGCCCGCTCCCACCAAGCCCGCTCCCACATTGGGCCCTGTGTTTAGTCGACCAGGGTGCAGGCCATCACGACCGCATCTTCGCGGCCACCGACGGCGGGGTAATAATCCCGCCGACGGCCAATTTCGTTGAAACCATAACGCTCGTACAGCCGGAACGCGCCGGTGTTGCTGTCGCGCACTTCCAGGAAACATTCCCGCGCCTTGGCCTCGTAGGCCCGGGACATCAGGTGCTCCAGCAAGCTCAAGCCCAGGCCACGGCCCTGGTTTTCCGGCTTGACGGTGATGTTCAGCAAATGCGCTTCATCGAGGATGATCTGCACCACCCCGTGACCCACCTGCTGCTCGCCTTCGAACATCAGCCAGATCTGGTATTTGCCCAGCCCGTCGAGAAAAATCCCGCGGGTCCAGGGGTGGCTGAACGCTGCGTATTCGATCTTCAGTACAGCGTCGAGGTCCGCCTCGGTCATCGGGCGGAAGGATAAAGCTTCACTCATCGGTACTTTTCCAGCGCGCCATCAGCCGGCGCATGGCTTGCCAGACATCAGCCTTACGCTGTGGCTCTTCCATTAATAGTTCCAGGCCCGGCAGGGCCCAGACGGAGCCCAGGCCTTCGACCTGCAGTTCGCGGTACCAGGCCTCGGCATTCGCTTCGCCGGCAAAACGCACGGCGGGCAGGCCGATCAGCCACAGGCACACGCAGGGTTCGTCTTCCAGGCGCGCCGAGACAAAACCTTGCACAAAATCCCGCGCGGCTTCCGGGCCCTGGTCCATGGTGCCCCGGGCCAGCAGCGGCCAGCGCACCGGCTCGCCAACGATTTGCGGACTGTCGGGCAGGCCGGCGGCGCGCAACATGTCCTTGAGCAGCAGATAGGCCGGGTCGCGGGCCTGGAAGCGCTCGCCTGTGGGTAACTCCACCAGCAGCAGGCATCGCCCGGCCCGCAGCAGTTGCAGGGCAAAGCGTGGCGGCGGTACGACCGGAGCCTTGACCACGGCAGGCGCCTCTTCGGCGACGACCGGCTTGGCCACCGGCGACGGGCGCGGCACTTCGACCTTTGGCCGGACCACCGGGGTTTCTGCCACGGGCTTGACCAGCGGCACCGGCGCAGCCGCCTCCTCACCCGAAGGCTCGAAAGCCTCGAACGGTTCCGGGGCCTCCAGCAGCTCGGGCCGCGAAGGGGCGGCGAACGGTAATTCAGTGCGCGGCAGCCAGTTGACCACCTGCATGGCGGTCAAGTAAGCGCGACGTCGGGACTCGATAAGCAAAGGTCGGCCACTTGTGGATAACTAAAGAACAGGGATTCTACCGCCCTTCGACGAAGATCGCCCGCAGTTGATCGCTCCGGTGAGCGCCTCACGACCGGCTGTGGATAAATCCCGGCACCGATGCAGTACAATCGCTGCTTTTAATCGCTAACCAGCCGGCCATTCCGATGATCGAACCCAAGCGCGTCTTGCGCGCCCTCGCCGAACACTGGGCCCTGCTTGAGCCACTGTGCGAACACTTCGACCAAGGCACCCTGAGCCTCAGCGAACTGCGCGCCCAGCTGGCCGCCCAACAACTGGACAGCACGCCACAGGACATCACCAGCCTGCTGGACGTGTGGATTCGCCTGGATATCCTGGTGCCTGTCGCCAAGAGCCCGAACCGTTTCGAGCTCAACGCACAGATCCACGACTTCCTGGCGTATCTTCGCAAGGAGCACCGGCTAGGCCTGTGCCTGGAAATCGAAGCCTACCTGCGCCACCTTGAGCGCCTGGCGGGTTATATCCAGGACGCCTTCGACATCCGCGACGGCCATGACCTGGCGCGCCAATTGCGCCTGCTGGACATGCGCGTGCGCGACGTGCTGAAAAAACTCGCCAACGACGAACAGGCCCTCGCTGCCGTGGCCGATCGCGCCAAGACCAGCGACCGGCAGATCCCGTTGCGCCAGCGCTACGCCGAAGTACTGGCGACCTGGGACGAATACGTCGAGCCGATGATTCAACTGGTGAACGCCGACGGCGCCTTCGAACAAGGCGTGCGCAAGGTGGAAAACGTACTGTTGCGCATGCTCACCGAGCAGCAGCGCCTCGGCCACCTGGTGGACGACGACATGCTGCTGCGCACCCACGCGCGCATCCTCGAAATGCAGACCAGCGCCCAACTGACCTTGCGTCACGCCCGGGAACTGCTGCTGCCGTTGCGGGAAGAAGCGCGCCGGCACAACGCCGTGACCCGTGGCGCGGCGCTGGCCTTGTCGGCGATTCGCCGCAAGGGCCTGGACGCGGTGCCGCAAGCGGCGATGCCGATGTTCACCCGGCCGCAAAGCACCTTTCTTGGCAGTGCCAGCCAGGTCGAAGCCTACGTGTACGCCCTGGCCAACTTCGAACCGAAGCCGGCGCGTTTCCCCAAGGCGCACAAATCCCACAAGGGCGAAGCCCCTCGCGCACCGCGCACGGTCAAGGAAATGCTCGAGCGCTGTGAAGACGCGCTGCCGATGCCGGACCTGATGACCTGGCTGCTGGAGCAGGAACCGGACGGCGCAACCGACGAGTTGCTGTACTGGTTCTCACGCCTGTCGCGGGAAAAACGCTTCAAGCGTGAACGTCTGGAACGACGGGATTACCACACTCACGAGCACCAGGTCAGCCTGCGCTCATTCGCCCTGCTTCCAGCCAGTATTGATACGGCCGGGAATTCTGCGAGCACCCCTCATGCATCTTGATCTATCCGAACTGTCCCAGCTGGCGCCGATCTTTCGCGAGCTGTTCAAGGGTTACCACGTCAGCCGCCGCGACCCGGAGCTGTACGCCCAACTGTCGAACTTCCAGGACCAGTACCGCACGTTGTTCAAGGCCCTGGGCTTTGAGTTGGTGTGCGACACGCGAGGTTTCTACTACTTCGTGCCGGACTCGGCCGTGGCCGCCGCGCAGGTCAACAAGACCGCCCAGCGCCTGGCGTTGTTCACCTTCATCATCGTCGAGCACCTGGCCGACCAGGGCCGCGACCCGATCGCCGTGCTCGACGGTGGCAGCCTGGGCCGTGACGAACTGCCGTCGTTGTTGGAAAAGTACCGCGACCTGTTTATCCAGGCCGAAGTGCAGACCGTCGAGGAACTGGAAGAAAAAATCATGCGCCGCATGACCCAGCTGGGTTTTGCCGGTGAAGAGAACGGCATCTACCGCTTCCTGCCGCCGATGCACCGCTTCCTCGATGTGTGCCTCTCGGTCCAGCAAGACCGCGACCTGGCCGCGAGCATCCACAGCGTATTGCCGTTGCCGGCCCCGGTGATCATCGACGAAGACAGCGATGAAAAACTGCTGAAGACCGATGACCCGCTGGACTTGAGTGACTTTGCAGAAGAAAGCGAAGAAGACGCCCTGGCCCGCGCCATTGCCGAAGAACAGGAGACCGACGCATGAGCAAGGAACGCTACGGCATTCGCCGCTTCGCCCTTTTGAACACCGCCGGTTACAGCCTGGGTTTGTTCCCGCTGGAAGAACCGCTGTCGGTGTACGGCGCGAACAACCTCGGCAAATCGGCGTCGATCAACGCCTTGCAGTTCCCGATTCTGGCGCGCATGTCGGACATGAGTTTCGGCAAGTACACCCTGGAGCAATCCCGGCGTTTCTACTTTGCCACCGACACCAGCTACATCCTCGTGGAAGTCTCGCTTCCCCATGGCCCGCACGTGATCGGCGTGGTCGGTCGCGGCCCGGGCGGTGGTTTCGGTCACCAGTTCTTTGCCTACGCCGGCAAGCTGGACCTGGCGCACTACCAGAAGAACGACACCTGCCTGCGCCAGAAAGAGCTGTTCACCAACCTTGAGCGCGAAGGCCTGAAAGCCTATGAGCTCAAGCCCGATGAGCTGCGGCGTTTGCTGGTGGGCGGCCATACGTCGATCCCGCTGGACCTGACCCTGATTCCGCTGCGCTCCACCAGCGAGCAGAGCCTGAAGACCTTCCGCGCGCTGTTTATCAATTTGCTGCACATGCGGGAAATCACCGCGGCCAAGTTGAAGCAGCTGTTTCTGGATGCGTTCGAACACAGCCTGCGTTCCGGCAGTGTCGATTACATCGCGGCGTGCGAAGAAGCCTTCCGCGATGTACGACGCATGGAGCAGGATTACAACTCGCTGGTGGCTGCCGGCCCTCTGGTAGAAGCCTTGGCCAACGGCGTGAAGCAGCGGGACATTCTGCGGGGCAAGCTGCATCGCCTGTCACCGCTGCTGGATTCGTTGCTGGGCACCTGGTCGGACTACGCCAGTGCGCGCAAGGAAGAACTGACGATCCAGGCCGAGCATTACCGCAACGAGCAAGACGCACTGCAGAACGACCAGCGCGGCGGCACTCAGGAGCTGATGCGCCTGGAACGGGAAATCAGCGGCATTCAGCGCTGGCTCGGTGAGCTGTCGGTGCTCAAGCACCGATTCGCGCTGGTGGATGACGTCAAGGTGCTGGAGCAGCAACTGCTGGCCGCCAAGGATGCTCACGATGAACTGGCCGGGGCCTTGGCGCAGTCGCGTCAGTTCAGCGCCGAGGATCTGGATGAACGTCTGCGGGACCTGGAAAAACGCCTGAAGTCGGTGAAGCAGCAACTCGATCACGCCGACAACAACAGCTACGCCAAGCTGCGGGAAGAATTCTCGCAGCAGGATGTCGAGCGTCTGATGCGCCTGTTCAACAGTTCGCTGTTCAGCTTGCCGCTGGGTGAGCATGGCATCACGCTGGACGAGGACGGCCTGTGGGTGAAATCCCTGGAGCAGATCCTTGATGGCTTCAAGGGCGAGCGTTTTGAAGTGCCGGGGCTGGCCATCGACATCTCGCACATCGAGCCACCGGCGTTGCAGGCACTGGCTGACCGCGCCGCGTTGCGCGACCAGAAAGAGCGTCTGGAAAAAGAACTCAAGCAACTGAAAACCCAGCAAGCCGTGGCGGCCGACCGCGCGGCGAGCAAGACCCAGACTGAAGCGCTGTACCAACAGGTACTGGACGCGCAGAAGGCGCTGGAAGATTTCCGCCGTGCACAAACCCTGAGCGCCGAGGAAGGCGAGAAGCTGGAAAGCCTGGCGCAGATGGAAGCGGCCCAGGACGAATTGAAACGCTCCAGCGATGCGTTTACCGAGCGCGTCCAGCAACTGTCGGCCAAGCTGCAATTGGTAGGCCGGCAGATTGGTGATATGGAAGCCAAGCAGCGCACCCTGGATGACGCATTGCGTCGTCGCCAGTTGCTGCCGGCAGACTTGCCGTTTGGTACGCCGTTCATGGACCCGGTCGACGATTCCATGGACAACCTGCTGCCGCTGCTCAATGACTACCAGGACAGCTGGCAAGGCCTGCTGCGCGCTGATGGCCAGATCGACGCGCTGTACGCACAGGTGCGCCTCAAGGGCGTGGCCAAGTTCGACAGTGAAGACGATATGGAGCGCCGCCTGCACCTGCTGATCAACGCTTACGCGCACCGTACCGATGAAGCCCTGACCCTGGGCAAGGCCCGGCGGGCGGCGGTCACGGATATCGCGCGCACCTTGCGCAATATCCGCAGCGACTACGACAGCCTTGAGCACCAGTTGGCGTTGTTCAACCGTGAGATCAACAAGCGCCAGGTGTCCAACCTGCAGAGCTTCCGCATCGTGCTCGCGCCGAACAAGGAAGCCCTCAAGCATATCGACCAGATCATCCACAGTGCCGGTCAGTATGAAGAAGGCGAAACCCTGTCGGTGTTCGATCTGAGCCAGAGCGCCGAGCAGGACAACAAGAACGAGGAAGCCAAGGAATACCTGGCGCGCCTGGTTGCGGCCAACCATAACCAGTTGGGCCTCAAGGACTTGTTCGAACTGGCGTTCGAGATCACCAAGGTCAACGGCCAGCCGATCATTCACACCGACATCGATGGCGCCGCCTCCAACGGCACCACCATGACCATCAAGGCGCTGACCAACATGTATTTGTTGCTGCACTTGATGGACCGCGACCAGGCCGGTCGTGTGCGCCTGCCGTACTACCTCGATGAAGCCGCGGACATCGATGAGAAGAACCAGGCGGCATTGCTGGAGACCAGCTTGCAACTGGGCTTCGTGCCGATTCTGGCGAGTGTGAAGCCGCAGGTTTCCGCCCAGGTGGCGATCGACCTGGAAGGCGGCAGCGGGCCGAACGGGATCTACATTGATGAAGCGGACTGGAAGTACATCCGTCGTCACGATGTGGTGAAGGCGACGGTGAATGTGCAGGCGGATGAGCCGGAGCTGGATGAGGTTTAATCAGTTGCGCTGAAATGCAAAAAGGCCGCGATCTTCTGGATCGCGGCCTTTTTTTGGTGTTCTTGAGGGCCTCTTCGCGAGCAAGCCCGCTCCCACATTCAATCGGGTTCCTTCAATGGGAACTGGGTCAAATGTGGGAGCGGGCTTGCTCGCGAAGGCCGCGCCTCGATCTATTTGCCGAGCGGGATTTTAGGGGCCCAGGTCAGCCATTCGTCTTCAAACTTGTCGAACAGCGGGAAGGTCTGCTGGGGCCGAGCGGCGTTGCCCATGCGCTCGCCATCCGGCGTGGCAAAGGCGATGCCGCCGGCGACCAGGGTCTCCAGGGACTCCGTGCGAACAGTCGCGCCCTTGAACAAGCCGAAGTCGAGCCCGAAGCCGCTGGTGTTCCAGAACCGGCTGCCACTGCGCACCAGAGGCGCGTACTTGGGCTCGATCAGGATGTGAACCAGCACACGGTCGGCGGTCTGGCCCAGCTCGTAGCCGGTAACTTTGCCTACGGTGACTTCGCGGTAAGTGACCGGAACGCCTTCCTTCAACGAGCCACGGCGTGCGGCGCTGAGTACCAGGCTCAGGCCCTCCTCCTGATGAACGGCTTCTGGCGGCTTGTCCAGCGCGACGAAACTCTTCTGTGGGCCGATGCTTTTGGTCGCTGGCTGTACTTCGATGTACTGGCCGGTCACCAGGGTTTCCAGGTTCGACGTTTTCATCAGGCCCAGTTCAGGCTTGACCACCCAGAACTGACTGCCGGCCCGTGCAATGCGGTCGGCCACTTGGGTGATACGCGCGCTGAGCAGCACCGATTGCATGTCGGCGCTCAGGTCGACACTTTCGATCTTGCCTACGTCCAGGCCCTTGAAGCGCACTGGCGTACCCGGGCGCAGGCCATCGGCGCGGTCGACCTTGATGGTCACCAACGTACCGTGCTGGTTGGCGGCTTCGCGATCCGGGAACAGACGGAAACGCGGGATGCGCTTTTTCAGCGGCACATTCGGCTCCGGGGTTTCGAAGGCGATACCGCCCGCCATCAGGCTGGCCAGGGATTCGCTTTTCACCTGGATGCCGCCGGTAAGCCCACCGGTCAGGGTCACGCCGCTGGCATTCCAGAAACGGGTCGAACCATTGACCAGGCCTTCGTATTCTTTCTCGATATGGACGCCGATCACCAGTTGCTTGTTCTTGCGGGAGAACTGGTAGCTCTGCACGGAACCGACCTTGACCTGCTTGTAGAGGATCGGGCTGCCGACATCAAGGGAACCGAGGCTGTCGGTGAAGAGCACCATGTGCAGGCCGGGGGAACGCAGGTCCAGTGGCGGCGCCTTGGCGCGGGCGACGTACTCCCGTTGTGGCGCGGTGCCCTTGTCGCCGGGACGGATGGCGATGTAGTTACCTTTGACCAACGCTTCCAGCCCGGTGATGCCCGCCAGGGAGATAGACGGCTTGACCACCCAGAATTGGGTGTCCTGGACGAGGTAGTCTTCGGCCAGTGGGTCGAGGGTCAACTCGGCATTGGCGCTGGACAGGTCCGGATCGATCTTCAGGGTTTTCAGGCTGCCGACCTGGATGCCTTTGTACATCACCGGGGTGCGGCCCGCCTGGAGGCCTTCGAAGTCGGTGAGTTTGACTTTGACCTTGATGCCCGCCGCGGCTGCATCGAAATCTTCGTACAGGCGGAACGGCAGGCTCGGGTCCGTCGGTGGGCTGTCCTTGCGGTTCTCCGGCGTGGCGAAGGCGATACCGCCGGCAACGATGCTGGCCAGGGATTCACTGCGGACTTTTACGCCGGAAAGGTTGGCGTCGATGCTGATGCCGCTGGCGTTCCAGAAACGCGTGTGTTTACGCACCAGGCTGGCGTAGGTCGGCTCGATGTAGACCTTGATTTCAACGGTGGTCTGGTCTTCGGAGAGCAGGTAGCTTTTGACCTGGCCGACCTGGATCTGCTTGTAGAACACCGGGCTGCCACGGTTCAGCGAGCCGAGTCGATCAGCTTTGATCGTCAGGTGCAGGCCGGGCTTGGCGTCGGATAAAGGCGGTTCTTCGGACAGGGCCTTGAACTTGCGCGTCGGCTCACCATCGCCTGGGCTGGCGGCGATGTAGTTACCCGAGACCAGGGTTTCCAGGCCGGTGATCCCGGCCAGGCTGACACTTGGCTTTACCAGCCAGAAGCGGGTGTTGGTCTTGAGGTATTGCTCCACGTCCTTGTTCATCTCGATGGTGGCGATCACCCCGCGATTGTTACCTTCGTCATCCAGGGCAAGGGTTTTCACCTTACCCACGGACATGCCTTTGTAGACCACTTCGGTCTTGTTGGCCTGGATGCCTTCGCCGCTTTCAAAGCGAACCTGAATCTCGATGCCTTGCTGGTTGTAGGCGCGCCACCCCAACCAGCCGCCGATGATCAGGGCAATCAGGGGCAGCACCCAAATGGCCGACCAGTTTGAAGCTGGGCGGGTTTTAGCCTTAGGCAAATCACTCATGGTCGTCGTCCGACTCCGTGTTATCCCAAATCAGTCGGGGATCAAAAGTTACTGCGGCAAGCATCGTCAAGATCACCACACTGGCGAACGCCACGGCACCGAGATTGGCCTCGACACTGGCAAGTCGCCCAAAGTTTACGACTGCCACCAGGATGGCAATCACGAAGATATCCAGCATGGACCAGCGGCCAATGAACTCGATAAAGCGGTACATGATAATGCGTTGTTGCGCGGAAAGTGGCTGGTGACGCTGCACCGAGAACAGTAACAAGCCGATGCCCACCAGCTTGAAGGTGGGCACCAGAATGCTGGCGATGAACACTACAGCGGCGATCGGGAACATGCCGTGCTGCATCAACTGGATCACGCCGGACATGATGGTGCTCGGATCGCCTTGGCCCAGGGAGCTTACGGTCATGATCGGCAACAAATTGGCCGGGATGTACAAGATGGCTGCCGTGATCAGCAGCGCCCAGGTGCGCGTCAGGCTGTTCGGACGACGGGCGTGGACCAGCGCGCCGCAACGGGTGCAGGTTTGCTCGTCGGTGTCCGGGTCTTGTTTGTTTAGTTCGTGGCATTCGGTACAGATCAGAATGCCCGCATCAATCGCCCGCATGAGCATCCTCTCCTGACAGCGCTTCCCAGATCTGGTGAGGTGACATCACCACCTCCAACAATATCTGGACCATTAACAGACTGACGAAGCAGGCCAGACCGAGCCCTACGGTGATAGTGGCCATGTCAGCCAGCTTTACGATCGCCACCAGCACGCCCATCAGGTACACCTCGAGCATTCCCCAGTCCTTGAGGTGGTGGTAAATGCGATAAAACAGCAGGCCGTAGCTGCGACCGATGTTCCAGCGAATGCTCAGCAATACCGCCAGTTGGCACAGGAGCTTGAGCAACGGAATGCCCATGCTGCAGAGGAACACCACCACGGCGACTCCCTGCATGCCGGTGTCGAACAGGCCGACGACGCCGGTCCATACGGTGTCCTGCGAGGACTGCCCGAGTAGATTGAGCTGCATGATGGGTAAAAAGTTCGCGGGGACGTACAACAATAGCGCCGCAAGCACTAACGCCAGGCTTCGTTCAACGACGTTGTGGCGGTGAGCGTACAGCTCGTAGCCGCAGCGTGGGCATTGGGCCTTTTCACCGCGGGCAAGCTCCGGCTTGCGCATCAACAAGTCGCACTCATGGCATGCCACGAGTTCGTCCAGCGGTAAGTCTGACGCCTCAAGGGCATCAACCGGGTCGGGCATATAGGGCTCGGACTCTAAAAAAGATTAGGTGCCTATTCTAGTGTTCTGGTTCAGAAATAACTGTGCAAATTTGTCGGGAGATTCAGTAGCGTGTGTGTGCGCGAGGGGGGGATTGGGACGAGGGGATTTAGACCAATGCGTGGCATCAGGTAGCCCGCGTTACCGTTGGAGTTTTTCGCCAGCAAGCTCGCCATACTTTCCGACCGCGCAAAACAAAACCCCTGACTGCATAAGCAATCAGGGGTTCTGGAATTTAATCTTGACGATGACCTACTCTCACATGGGGAAACCCCACACTACCATCGGCGATGCATCGTTTCACTGCTGAGTTCGGGATGGGATCAGGTG